>JADGBW010000037.1 GCA_015231305.1 Magnetococcales bacterium
GGTGTGAACCCTGTAGTTGCCTAACCGCTTACATAATAACTGCTTCACCTACCACATTTAATATACTGAAAGTTTATATAAAAAATAAAATGGGTACATATATATAGCACCTTTTTACCTATCCAAATTATTTTTATAGCTTAGCTGTTAAAAATTAGAGACTCACCTAAAGTAGTTAACCACTACCGTGATAAGATATAATGGCCACGTTGCAAATATTTGCAATTTTATGCCGTGTATTTGCCATTGGACCTCCATTTTATTTATATTTTAAACAACCACAAACAATGCCTGCAAAAACATAATAAATACAGATAGTTTTGCCTCTTATAAAAACAACACCACATACTAAATTTATTATATTGTCTCTATCAAAAGATAAAAAAATGATAAAATACATAATTAATAGTTGTAATATACTTGCAAAACAGCACAACAAAGAAGATAAATATCAACATGATGTTAATGGGGGGGGTAACAAACTGTAGTAAATCGTTTAAATAATTGAACGGATTACCAAGGCGGTTATGGACATTAAAAAGCAAACTATCTTAGTTGCAGGCAATTGTTCTAATACAATAAATATATTAGATAAAATTCTACAACAAGAGTATCTGGTTGTTATTGCTAAAAGTTCTGCTGATGCCATAGTGCAAGCTAACACTAAAACACCAAGTTTAATTATAATCGACACCCAAGATTTTGAAAGCTTGCAGCTTTGTAGTAAGTTACAAAAAATCCAAAATGACCAACAATTTGCAATAATTTTTATTACAGACGCACCTGATCCAAAATTTGAAGCTACTGGATTTGAAAATGGTGTTGCAGACTTTATTTACAAACCGCTAAACAGTCACATGGTGCTAGCTAGAGTTAGTACCCACATGCAGCTAAGTAAAAATGCAGAAACCTTGCAAAATGAGGTTGCCCAACGTAAATCCCTTGAAAAACAACTCCACGACCAGGCAAAGTTTGATTCCCTCACCAAGCTGCCCAACCGCAAACTGTTTCAAGACCGTCTACAACAGGCACTTTTGTGGTCAAACCGCAACAAACAGCCATTTGCTCTTATGTTTGTAGATTTAGACCGTTTTAAATGGATAAATGACACTTTGGGTCATGATGCAGGTGATGAACTTCTTATAGAAGCTGCTAGACGCATAAAAGGTGTGGTACGTAAGTCTGACACTGTCTCGCGTTTGGGGGGTGATGAATTTACCGTAATACTACCTGAGATATTGCATGACTCTATGGCTGATTTAATAGCCCGCAAAATTTTAGAACAGATGAGCTTACCGTTTAAATTAGAACAACAAGAGGTTGTTCTCTCTGGCAGTGTTGGTATTGCTATTTATCCCAACGATGGAGTTACAGCTGACGATCTGATAAACAATGCAGATAGTGCTATGTATCAGGCTAAGGAGTCTGGACGTGATGCTTTTCAATTTTTCTCCCAAGATATAAACAAAAAAGTACACCGCCGTTTACAGTTTGAAAGAGAGATGCGAGAAGCTCTTCATAGTGGTGGCTTTTATTTAGACTATCAGCCAAAAGTAAACATAGCTTCTGGTAAAATTATTGGTATGGAAGCTTTGGTGCGTTGGAACCATCCTACAGAGGGCATTCTCTCACCCAGTGAGTTTATCCCCCTTGCTGAAGAAACAGGCATGATTGTAAAAATTAGTGCCTGGGTTTTAAAATCTGCCTGCCTTGATGCTGCAAGTTGGATAGGAGCTGGATATAATAATTTAAAAATGTCTGTTAATCTCTCTGCACTTCAGTTCAGAGATAGTGAAGAACTAATGGCTTTAGTTGAAGATACTCTTAAAGAAACTGGCCTTCCTGCCTCAAGCCTTGAACTTGAAATTACTGAGAGTTTAATGGTTAACAATATTGAGCAAACTTGTGCTATATTAGTGCGCTTAAGAGAGATGGGAATTACTATCTCTATGGATGATTTCGGTACGGGTTATTCATCCTTAGCCCTGTTAAAAAAACTACCTATACAAACCCTAAAAATAGACCGTTCTTTTATAAAAAACTTAGCGCAAGACTCCGACGATGCTGCTTTTATTTCTGCAATTATATCTATGGCGACACAGCTGGGTTTACACGTGGTTGCTGAAGGTGTAGAAACCCAACAACAGCTAGAGGTTTTAACCCAAAATGGTGGAACTGAAGTTCAAGGTTTTTTCTATAGCCCACCCCTTGGTTATGCCGCATTTCTTGGGCTGCTTAAGGGACGCATTCCCCTTGGTGGATAAACCTAGAAACTGCGGCTGCAAGTACGCACCTATCGCACCTCATTAACTCACCAAGTCTACCTTGCAAGCAAATAATTTTCACTCTGCATACACTTGTATTTTACATTTATAAACTCATCAAAAATTACCTCTGTTTGCCAACCTTGGCAAAGGCTGCTGCCATTGCGCTTTCATTAGGTATTTGGGTTGGTTTTTTTGTAGTGTTTGGCTTAAAAGACCTATCTTTTTGGCTTGCTTTAGCAGGTTGTTTTTTTTCATCATCAAGACGCATTGTTAAAGCAATACGTTTGCGTTTAGCGTCAACCTCTACCACCTTAACTTTAACTACAGCTCCGGCTTTGGTTATTTCATGGGGGTCTTTTACAAAACGGTTTGCCATGGCAGATATGTGAACCAAACCATCTTGGTGAACACCTATATCGACAAAAGCACCAAAGTTGGTAACATTACTTACCACCCCTTCTAAAACCATACCCGGCTGCAGATCTTTTATATCCTCTACCCCATCTTGAAAAGTGGCAGTTTTAAAAGCTGGCCTTGGGTCTCTACCAGGTTTTTCTAATTCAGCTATAATATCTCTAACTGTTGGCTCGCCAAACTGAGAGTCTATAAACTCTGTAACTGGCAGAGACTTTAACACCTCAGTATTACCTAGTAACTTATCCATAGTGAGGTCGGTTTTTTTTAATATACGTTCAACAAGGGTGTATGATTCAGGATGCACTGCTGAACCATCTAAAGGGGTATCACCATTTTGAATACGTAAAAAGCCTGCTGCCTGTTCAAAAGTTTTAGCTCCAAAACGGGGAACTTTATTCAAAGATTTACGGTTTTTAAAGCGTCCTTTCTCATCACGATATTTCACAATATTTGCAGCAATTTTAGAGTTAAGTCCGGATACTCTCTCAAGTAATGGCACTGATGCAGTATTTACATCTACCCCTACTGCGTTAACCGCATCTTCCACCACACCATCTAACGATATAGCTAAAAGTTTAGGGTCTATATCGTGCTGATATTGCCCTACACCAATAGATTTAGGGTCAATTTTTACAAGCTCTGCTAAAGGGTCTTGCAGACGACGAGCAATAGATACTGCTCCCCTTAGTGAGACATCCATATCAGGTAGCTCTTGGGAACCATATTCAGATGCAGAATAGACCGATGCACCGGCCTCACTAACCACCATAGAAGTTAGCTTTAACTCTGGTTGGTTTTTTTTCAATTCAGCCACTAAACGATCTGTCTCCCGTGAACCAGTTCCGTTGCCAATAGCAATAAGCTGAACGCCATATTTAACAACTAACGAAGTTAATTCTCTTTTAGCATCCTGCCAACGATTTTTTGGTTGATGAGGATATATAGTAGCTGTTGCTTTAACCTTGCCTGTTTCGTCTACCACTGCCACTTTTACACCGGTTCGCAAACCAGGGTCCAGCCCCATTACCGAACGCATACCAGCCGGTGCAGATAACAGTAAATCACGTAAATTAGCAGAAAACACCCTAACGGCCTCTAAATGGGCTTTTTCTATTAGCTGCTTTGTCAAATCTCTATCTATATGGGGCTTTAATTTTTTTTTCCAGGCAAAGTTAACTGTATCTTGCAACCATGCATCTCCTGGACGGTTGCGGTTATGAATCGAAAAATGATTTCCTATAATAGACTCGCAAACAGCGGCTTTTTTCTGCTCACTTTCTATATCTAATTGATGCTCCAACCCTAAGCGTAAAATACCAAGAGATTTACCACGTAAAAGTGCTAGAACTCTATGAGATGGTAATTTTTTTAAAGGTTGCTCAAACTCAAAATAATCAGAAAATTTTTCACCCTCCTGCTCTTTACCTTTTACCATTCGAGACTGCATAACACCACTTTGCCACTGGGTATCTCTTACTCTACCTAGCAAGGTAGCATCTTCAGCAATAATATCTGTTAGAATGTCTCTAGCCCCCTCCAAAGCCTCTTCGATATCAGCAACGCCTTTTTGTGGAGCAACAAAAGCTTTTGCCAGCTGTTGGGGAGATTGTGAAGGATTTTTTAACAAACTAATAGCAAGAGGTTCTAATCCTGCTTCACGGGCTACAGTGGCCTTTGTTCGCCGTTTGGGTTTATAGGGTAGATAGAGATCTTCCAAACGAGTACGAGTTTCAGCTTGTTTAATAGCTGCTTCTAGTTTAGATGTGAGCTTACCTTGCTCGGCAATACTTTTTAAAACAGTCTGCCTACGCTCTTCTAGCTCCCGCAGTTGAGCTAACCTTTCGTGTAACAACCGAAGGTGAATATCAGTTAGACCTCCTGTTACCTCCTTACGATAACGGGCAATAAATGGTATTGTAGCTCCATCATCAATAAGTTTAACAGCTGCTTCCACCTGCTCTTTTGCGACATTAAGTTCATTAGCAATACGTTGGTTTATGGTTTCCATTTTCTCTCAAGAAATAACAGGTAGTTTAATTGTTTATATAAGCTTTCAAGGTTGCTATTATTGGCATAAACTAACCTTACAATCTATGTTTGTAAGTTACTTAATAAAAATGCAGTTGCAATTTATAAATATATTTACTTTACAGCCATTTTATCATAGGTATTAATATCCATGAAGTTCAACAATAATATTGATGGAATAGTCTATTCTACTGAACACGGGAAAATGTGCAACAAATGTAGCAAGCCCATTGCTAAATGCAGTTGTAAACAACAAAAAACCAACTCAAAAACAGATGGAATTGTACGAGTATCAAAAGAGACCAAAGGTAGAAAAGGTAAAGGTGTAACTGTTATAAAGGGTGTTGATTTAGACCCTATATCTCTTGCTAAACTTGGCAAAAACCTTAAGATAAAATGTGGTTCTGGTGGTACTGTAAAAGATGGGACAATTGAAATACAGGGTGATCATATAGTTGGAGTATTAGAATATTTAATACAAGAAGGCTTTAAGGTTAAACGGTCTGGAGGATAAATAAAGGGGCAAAAAAATGCGACATGCTCAAACAACAATTACTGTTAGATCTTATGGAATAGGACTTACAGAAATTACCCAAGAGGTTGCTACATGGCTGCACCAACAAAATGTAGAGATGGGACAGCTAACAATTTTTTGTTGTCACACATCTGCCAGCCTTACTATTCAAGAAAACGCTGACCCAGATGTTCAGATAGACCTAGTTAATTTTTTCAACCGTTTAGTTCCCCAAGGTGCTGAATATTTTAAACATACTGCTGAAGGACTAGACGATATGCCTGCTCATGTTAAAGGAGCCTTAACCGACGTATCAATAACCATACCCATAACTGATGCCAAGATGGTTTTAGGTATTTGGCAAGGCATTTATCTTTTCGAGCACCGTTCGCGCCCTCACACAAGAAAACTAGTATTACATTTTATTGGGGAATAAAAAATTAATATTAGTTTCATATTTGTTAGATACACTTTTTACCGATCCAATTATATTCTATAAAAATAAGCTTGTTTTCACCAAAACAATGCTAAACATGCTGTTAATTAATACAATAATTTCAGCTAGTTTAGCAATTTCATTTTGTTATTTTAGGTAGTATCAAATACAATTGTCCATTATTCGTAGCACACCCTAAAAACTGTGGTATATTTAACGGCAAAATAAAGGCGTTATAAATGTCTGATTTAGAAAGTAGTTTTTCTTACAATCGCAACATTTGCAGGCGAATAAATAAAGGCCCATGCACCTTTCCTATTCTGCGCGACAATGCTGAAGAAATTATAGCAGAAGAACGCTCTGGTTATGATAGACGTATATTATCTTTGAGCGCACACCTTGACCTATTTAACAACTTGCATGACGAGGAGACCTTTAAATCACTTGCTAACTGTCCTGTTAAAAATTTTGATGAAAGAACCATTCTTCTAGAAAAAGGCAAAGTAAACAACAACCTTTATTTCGTGCTTAGTGGCAGCATGACAGTACATTTGGACTCTCCAGATTCTGACTTTGACTTTCGTGTTAATAGTGGTGAGTGTGTTGGCGAGATGTCAGTTATTGATAAAAGCCCAATTTCAGCTCATGTTGTTGCCGAAAAAGGGTGCAGAATACTGGTTATCACAGAAGATTATTTCTGGAACAAAATCATGAGCAAACCAATGGCTGTACGTAACCTGCTCAAGATCCAGACTGAAAGAGCACGCAAGTCCAATATTGCTATTGTCAACCAAATGAAAAGAGAAGTTCACCTGCAACTAATAGAACGAGACCTTGCAGTTGCATCCAACATTCAAACTAGTATGCTGCCTCATAATTTTGCCTTGTTTTCAGAACCTGGCAACTGGGAATTTTATGGTCGAATGTTACCAGCACGTGATATTGGCGGTGATCTTTTTGATATATTTGAGCTAGAACCAGGTCGCCTCTTTTTTTTACTAGGTGATGTCTCAGGCAAAGGTGTTCCTGCTGCCCTTTTCATGGTACGCACCATGACCCTGTTTCGCTCTATTGCCACAGCAGATCAACGACCCGCAGAAATATTGGAAAAAGTTAATAAAGAACTCAAAAAAAACAACAAAAGCATGATGTTTGTAACTATTTTTTGTGGAATATTTGATACTAAAACTGGTCTTATCCAGTTCTCCAACGCTGGGCACAACTCACCACTTATTCGCTATAAAAACGGTCATTGTGCAGAGTTAGAATTACCACAAGGTTTAATAGCTGGAATAATAGAAGATGCCACATTTATTAATGCTGAACATCAACTAGAAAAAGGCGATACACTACTAGTTTTTACCGATGGTGTGACCGAAGCCATGAATGAAAAAGAAGAACTATTCTCTGATAAACGGCTTTTTAACTGGTTTGAGAAAGAGAACATGCAAAGTGGCAAAATGTTGTTAGATCGCCTGTACAAAGCTGTAAAGGATTTCTCTGGTTCAGCTCCCCAAGCAGATGATATTACTGTTTTAACCCTAAAGAGAGAAAGCACACCTTAACACTTATTACTGTTTACATAAACTGTATGTAAAAAAAATAAATAGCAGATATTTAACCGCTATTTTTTTACTGGTATAGGACAACTCTCCACCTGTTTATGGTTCCAGGCATCAAGGGCTGCAACTTTATAGGCTTCTGCTAAAGTGGGGTAGTTAAAGACATGCTCTAGGAAATAGTCTATTGTCCCTTTCATTGCCAATACTGCTTGTCCTATATGTATAAGCTCTGAGCTTCCCTCCCCAAGAATATGCACACCAAGTAGTTTGTCATCTTTTTGGGCGAATAGTATTTTAAGCATCCCCTCGCCTATACCAAGTATTTGACCACGAGAGGTCTCTTTCAAATGAGCTTTACCAATATAATATGGTATTTTTTTCTTGGTTAACTCGTTTTCAGTCTGTCCTATCATGCTCATTTCTGGCACTGCATATATTGCAAAAGGAAACATTTTCATGCCCCCCTTAGTCTTTTGACCAAAGGCGTGACTAATAGCAAGACGGCCCTGCTCCATTGAGGTAGAGGCTAAGCTTGGAAAACCAATAACATCACCTGCTGCATAAATGTTAGAAACGGTTGTTTGATAGTGCTTGTTAACTTTAAGACGGTGTTTGTCATCAGCCTTAAGGCCAACCTTCTCAAGGTTTAAAGATGCCGTACAACCAATACGACCTGCTGCAACAAGTGCTATCTCGGTGTTGACCTGCTTACCACTATCAAGTGAAGTAATTACACTACCAGCTCCCACAACTTCAATTTTTGTAACTGCCTCTCCCATACGCAAGGTTACATTGTTTTTTCTTAGGTAGTGGATAAACTCATCAATAATCTCACTATCCATAAACGGCATCATTTGCTCTCTTGCGTCTACAAGTGTAACTCGTATATCCAAAGCACTAAAAAGAGAGGCATACTCAAGACCTATAACACCACCACCTACCACTATCATAGAGCGTGGTAAGTTGTTAAGCTTTAATATACCGTCCGAATCAAGAATATACTCATTATCAAAAGGAATATCTGCTGGCTGTATAGGCCGGGTTCCTGTTGCAATTAATATTTTATCTGCCTCATAAACGGTCTTGTCGTTTTCTGAATTTAAGACAACAACTTTATTTTTATCACGCAGGCTAGCAGTTCCCTCAAAAACCTCTATTCCATGTCTTGATAGCTGGTTACGGGTAATTTCAATTTCATGTTCTATGGTTATATGAAGCCTTTTCATTAAGTCTTCAATGGAAAGGTCTGGCTTTAGGCGGTAGCTAGCTCCATAAAGTGTACGTTGGCGATAGCCTGTTAAGTACAGCACAGCCTCACGCAGAGTTTTACTGGGAATTGTACCAGTATGTAGGCAGACACCACCAATTGCAGTACGTCGCTCTACAACCGCAACACTACGACATAACTGCCGAGCTTGCACAGCAGCACTTATGCCAGCAGGACCACTACCAATAACAATAAGATCAAATTTACGCATGAGCTCTCCTAAGACAAATATATGCCGCTAATTTTAATAAGCTATTTAAATATGCAACATATATAAAGAGCCAAAATATTAAATAATATTTAAAATATTTTCCGGTGGTCGTCCTACCGCAACCTTGTCTCCAGACACTACTATTGGTCGCTCAATTAACTTAGGAAATTTAACCATAGCAGCTATTAATTCATTTTTAGTTAGAGACTCATCTTGCAGCCCATTTGCTTTATATTCAGCCTCTTTTTTTCGCATCAAATCTCTTGGTTCCATACCTAATTTTTCTAAGATATCTGTTAATGTTTTTTCATCAGGTGGTGTTTTAAGATATTCTACAACTTCGGGTTCAACACCCTTGTCTTGCAATATTTGAAGCCCTTGGCGAGATTTACTACAACGTGGATTATGATAGATGGTTACTGACATTTGCTTTTTTTCTCCATAACAATTTAAATGGTTTTTATTTTTAATAAATTTATAAGGTTTTTTGGCTTAATCTTATAAATTAAATTTGAAACAATTAATTTATCAAAACTACGACTCGCTTACTTTCTCCACAATTTTAACCAACCTTGTTGTTAGCTTAGATATTAATTGATCTTTTATTTTTTCTCTAATTTCCGGCCCTAGTTTTCCCAATATTTTAGGGTCAAGGCGCATGCATAGCACATCTGTTTTACTGCGGATACTTGTTGTTCTTGGCTCTTTTGTCATATACGCCAAACCACCAAAAAACTCATCCGGGCCTAGCTCCACAAAAACTGTTCCTCTTTTATGAACCTGTACCTCACCTTTTATTGGTATAAAAAAGGCATTATCTAACATCCCTTCATGGAGAATTTCTCTATTAGCAGGGTAAGTACGAAAAGTAGTAAAAAGAGCAACAATCCGTCGCTTTTCAAAAAAAGAAAACTTTTCAAAAAAGTTGAGTTTTTTTACCATTTCATAAGCTTCATCTCTTTCAATATTTGCCACATCTCCATCATCATTATCTTGTGAACTAGGGGCTTTAGTAGTGGTGCTATAATCAAGTTGTGTGTTAGATGGTTGCAATGTATTTATGGTCTCAACGATACTTCTGGCTTGCCGTATTATTATATGGTTTTTAAATTTCTCTCGGCTCTCAGGACCAAGGTTAGAAAACATTTCTTGGTCAACCCTTAACACCAACACATTACTACGGGCTTCTATAGTCATAATATTAGGGTCATGAGTTAAAAAGGCTATCTCACCAAAAATATCTCCTGAACTAAATTTTGCTAAATTACACCCCCCCTTATGGGCACGAACATGACCTTTAATTAATACAAAAAATGAGATATCGCTACTCTTTTCATGTAAGATAACCTCATCCTTACGGTATATTTTAAAGTTTGAACTATACTCAACAATTTTGCTTTTTTCGTAGTCCGAAAACTCATCAAAGAAATGCTGTTTGTTTAGTAGTTCATATAAAGCTTTTTGGCTCAATTTCTTAACAGACTTTTTCTCCATCAAAACAAATGCTTCATCAATAGCTTTTAATTTAGAAGGAACAAGTCGTATAGATTTTTCAAACTTTATATCTTTATATTTACCCTTTATAAGAAACAAACCATCCTTAGCCAGCATAGCAATTGGCAACAGAACCATGCTCCCTTTTCCAGTTGCAGCCATAGCAAAAGAGCGGGTTCTGTTGTTAAAGCGATAAGCACCAATTTTTATCTCATCCAATTTTTCCAACTCAACAATTACTTTATGTAGAGCAGCTCTTAAATCCAACGGGCTTTCTTCTACATATTCTGGTCTATTTTTTAACTCTAACAACTCATCGTCTTTGTTTGACCCAGTTACAATTTCTAACAAGCCTGTGCTGTTGCCAATAACCTCAACAGCACCTTCAAAGTTATCTGAAGTTTGTAGTTTATTTAATGAGCGATAGAAGTTTATAACTTTTAGAAGAATTATCTCTGAAAAAGCGGTAACTATTTTATTTAATTGTTCCTGGTTTTTGCTAGATTCCGCTTCACCTGTAAGATGATAACCCATGATAAATTTTGCTAAATCCTGGAAGCCATACCATAAACCGTTGGAGATACCATCCGGTACATTATCAGCCCGTGGAGCCAATACAAACGAGGTCTCCTGTAAAATACCTTCTATATGAGTAATTTTAAGTAATGCTTCAGATGCACCAGGGGTTGGTTGCAATACAGAAATATTAGGAATAACATCGGGAACACTAAGCAGGCTAGACATTTTAGGAGCTGCAGAGTCTGAGTCTGAACCAATTGCACCACCAGAAGCCCTTAGAGCTATCAGGTAGGTTAAAAATGGTTTTGTATTCAAACTTTTTTTATCTTCAGAATTTGATCCAAGTTGAAAATCTTGAATGATAGTACCAAGTGAACGCCCTATACGATCATCAAATGCTCTATCTAAAAACTGGGCATAACCATCATAGCGCTTTAAAATATTTTCAATTTCATTGGTTGAAATTTGCACATCCCCAAGGCGGTTTTTTTCCGAAACTATTTTATTCCGCCGGCCACTTTCCGTATCTAGTAGATGGTATTTAATACCTATTCGTACCAAAGTTCTCTCAAAACTACCTTTAACCATTTTGTTAATTAAAGCATCAAACTTTTGCACTTGTTGGGTTTGTTCATGTGGCTCAACTGCTGCTTTTAGGTCTTTTGCTATCTGCCGCATCTCTCTTATAAATAATTTACCAGTGAGAAACTTTTTAGCTTGTGAACTAAGGTCGCCAACATCAATAGCGTCTCCTATAGAGGTATTAGTTTGAATCTCAGGCAGCTCCATAGTCATTATCTCCTCAATACCATCTTTCCATGGTAGTTCAGAGACCGACATTGTAATAGCATTTTCAACGGCTGTTACCGCTGTAGCACGATTTGTATCTGATTCGATCCAACCAACAATTTCTTCACTAATAGAGTTAAGCAGAGCAATGGCTTCATGGGACAGTAAATTTGCCCCACTATTATCGGTATAAAATGGTGCTAAGACCTCTTTAATAGATAGCTCCAATGCCAACATTGAAACCCCATCCTGGTTTATCTTCTTTATTGTTTGCTTAGCTTCAGCAAGAACAATATTCCGCTTAACTAGAAGGTCGTTTTCTATATCTTGGGCACTACCAGAACTAACTGTTTCAGACTTTAATTTTAGTAGCACTTCAGCAAACTTTTTTTGGTACTCAAAATCTCGTTCTTCACTACCTAAACCAGGCAGCCCTAGACATACTGTATTTTGCGCTTCAAGTAATAGAGTAATACCAGCAACAGTAAACAACTCTTCTACATATAATTTTTTGTTTTCATCAACCATCAAACGCATAATAACAGGGTCGGCAATGGCCTTATTCCAATTACGGGCATCAATTCCACCATCCCCAGAAGCTCGGCTAGTAAAAAAGGCACGATCAATTAAACTATTTGTGTTAGGTTCTAAAATAGCTACAGCCGGACTATCTCTACGTACAATACCTTTTTGGCTAGAGAGAAAAAGCCCCCACTTTGCAACTTCATTAGGAATAGGTCTTACCTGCATATGTAGAAGTGCGTTGTTGATTGATATGAGAAGAGGGTTTTTATCGGTACAGTTTTCCAAATCGATAATTGAAAACCGTTTAGAGTCCAATTTGTCTAGTTCGGGGGTTGGTTTTTTTGATGTAATAATAGCGTCTGGCTGGTTTTTTCGTGGCTCACCTCTAAAGTCTTCCTCTTGGTCTAAAAGCAGTAATATACCTAAAGGATGAATATGAAGACCGAACAAAGCTTTAAAGGCAAAGTCAGTTACTGCCTTTTTTTTACGATCTGTAGGATCAAGAAACTCATCCGACATCACTTTATTTTTAGACTTGAGAATAATCTGATATTGTTTTTTATCTGCAAAATAATTAATGTATAAGGCATATCCTTGGCTGGTTATTTCAATAGGGCATATGATATTTGCCAATGCCACCATATTTCCAGCAACCAAGGGCGGGTGCTCGAATGTTGCTTTATCTGTTCCAATTGGCTTTTTTTTCTGGCTCGACTTCCCAGTAGTTTTGTCAACTCTCATTTTTTTAAATAATGAGACCATAGAAAAATACTCCTTGAAAAACCCAATTGATCATTAAATAGTGAACTACAAAATTATTAACAGTAAAACAAATAGTTACAACAAATTATTTCTTACATGTTTCCCAAAATACTCATAACAAGAAACCAGCCTAGCAAAAATACTCTCCTAAATCTATTTTCACAACCCCAATGTACCCATAGATCATAAACAAATGGTATGATTTTCATACATCACAGTCAAATTCAATTGGAAAGCACATGTAAATAATTTTTACAGTGCATTAATTTTAGCTCAGGCAAAGTTTATATGAATTTTACTTTCTTAGCCTTTAACAAGCCACAACAACCAGCAGTTAAACACATTGCATACCATTGTTTTATATAGAATATTACCTTAAAAACAGATTCCTATTTGGTGTTAAGCTTTCTAGCAATACACCTATTTAATCAATAAGTTGCGCTATATGCATTTGATAAACATTTTATTTTAGATATTACACTATATGAAATAGTTTTTTAGTAAGTTGTAAGGTTATACGAGTGTGTATTTGATTAACAATACTAGACAGCTAAGCTGTATGAGCATATACAGTGATTCATGAAAAATAATATATCGCTATATTTAGCAGTTTCAAAATGCATTTAAATGGTTCAACCTCAAACAAACATCAAGAAAAAACAACTCCTAAACTGTCTCATATAGAGTTTGTTGCACTAATGGCGATGATGATATCACTAGTCGCCATGTCTGTAGACGCAATGTTGCCTGCATTAGAGCAGATAGGTAATGAGTTGGGAAACAATAATCCTAACAATAATCAACTTATAATAGCGACTCTATTTTTTGGTTTTGCAGCAGGTCAGCTATTTTTTGGACCCCTTTCAGATAGCACAGGTCGTAAGCCAGCAATTTTATTGGGCTTGATACTTTTTTTAATAGGCTGCGTTCTGTCATATTTTGCCCAAGATTTTATAACAATGTTAATTGGGCGTTTTATACAAGGTCTTGGAGCAGCAAGCCCTCGCACAGTATCGTCGGCTTTAATAAGAGACTTATATTCTGGCCCCAAAATGGCCCGCATGATGTCTCTTATTATGTCAGTTTTTATTTTAGTTCCCGTTATAGCACCAGCTGTAGGCCAGGGAATAATTGCCTTAAGCAATTGGCGCATGATATTTGCAATGTTACTGATAATGGCCTCAGTTGTACTGTTATGGTTTAAACAAAGACAGCCAGAAACTTTATATAAAAAAAACAGACATGCTTTTTCAGTTAACAGGATTACTTCTGGTTTTAAGGAGACCTGCCTGCATAGAGTAACCATTGGTTATACGGTAATATCAGGTTTAGTGTTTGGTGCTTTTAGTGGTTATTTAATATCTTCTCAACAAATACTCCAATTTCAATATAAATTAGGTGAGCAGTTCCCTATCTATTTTGGTTTTTTAGCTATCTGTATTGGGATTGCATCATTTACAAATGCTAAGTTAGTAATGAGCTTTGGCATGTACCGCTTAACTTTAATAGCTTTATACGCTAAATCTTTAATATCCATAGCCTTTCTTATTTACATTCAATTAAATGGTTCTAATTTATCATTACTTGGTTTAATGTTATGGGGGTCAGGTACATTTTTTTGTGTGGGTATTTTATTTGGCAACACTAACGCTATAGCCATGGAACCAATGGGCCACCAAGCTGGAGTTGCCTCAAGTGTTATTGGTGCTTTATCTTCATTTTTGGCTATAATATTAGGTACTGTTATAGGACAACTATACAATGGAGATGTAGTACCGTTAATTAGTGGATTTGCTATACTTGGAACCCTATCTATAGTTATAGCCCACTGGACAGGAAAAGTCGTTTAAAGGAGATAAAATGAATGTACATGGAAATATAAACTATATAGAAATTCCTGCTAAAAATGTTGAGGCAAGTAAAAGCTTTTTCACACAAGTTTTTGGCTTTGAATTTTCAGACTTTGGCCCCGAATACTCCGCTTTTTCTGGTGTTGGAATAAGGGGTGGTTTTTATAAAGCAGATTTATCAGCATCTACTAAAAATGGCAGTGTATTGGTTGTCTTTTACAGCGATAAATTAGAAGATACACAGGCACAAATTGAGGCTGCTGGTGGTACAATTGTTAAAGCAACCTTTTCCTTTCCTGGTGGTCGCCGTTTTCATTTTTGTGACCCAAACAAAAATGAATTTGCTGTATGGTCAGATAAAGAAAAGCAATAGAATAACTATTGCACCCCTAAGCTGGTAGTGTCTTTAAAATTTTAATAGTTAATTATAAACTATCTATGCAATAAACTTTGCAGTTTTAAGCACTGTAGGGTTGAGCTTTCTAGAATATTTTTAATAATATATTAAGTCTCACAAGCAAGAACAACCCTACAGTTTATATGTAAGAAATAGTGACATATATAAACTCAAAAATTAGCAGTAGGCCAATTGCGATAACTGCTACTTTTTGCTTTAAACTTTTAAAAAATTTTTAAATGAAAATTGCTTTTTTACATGCTGGCTTCCCACCAGAACCCATTAAACCAGAACATGGTGATTATTTTTCCATGTTTCAAAAATCTTTTCAGGTGTGTAATCAAAAAATTGAGTTAGTAGATTTTCAGGTGCAAAAAGGCGAGCTACCAAATTTAGCAGATGGATTTGATGGTTTTTTATGTTGTGGGTCGGCTAACTCAGTTTATGATAAAGAACCTTGGATTGCCCCTCTACTAAATTTTGTAAAAAAATTAACTATAAATGATGGTCCCATGGTTGGTATATGTTTTGGCCATCAACTCATAGCGCAAGCTTTAGGTGGTAAGGTAGCTAAGGCAAAAACAGGCTGGGGGTTGGGCAACAAAGTAGGGGAAATTATCCAAAGTAGTGAGTGGATGAAGCCGCCATTAGCCAAAGTAAACCTTCTATACAGCCATCAGGACCAAGTAATTCAACTACCAAAAAACAGCCAACATATAATGAGCACTGACCACTGTCTAAATGCTGCTTTTACAATTGAAAATCGCTTTTTAGCTATCCAAGGTCACCCCGAATTTAAGCCCCCATACCTAGATGCTTTAATGGAAAACCGTCGGCAAAGTATTGGTGATAAATTAGTGGATAAGGCTAAACATAGCCTACCACTAAAGCTAAATAATAAAGAGGTGATGGAGTGGATATGCAACTTTTTGTTAGCAGCTATTCATAAGTACAAAGATAAGCAGTAGCTACAGTTACTTTTAACTGAAATTTCTCGTTAGCTTCCACCTGAAAAGATTTATTCTGCGAAAATGTTTGCCAGCTATCTGCACCCGGTAATTTAACAGTTAAAGCTCCACTTACGACGGTCATTGTCTCTTTTTGTGAAGTACCAAACTCATACTCTCCAGGGGCCATAACCCCAACTGTTGCAGGTAGCGTTTCGGTTTGAAAAGCAATTGATTTAACCGTGCCATTAAAATATTCATTTACCTCAAGCATTATTTTTTCATCTCCTAAAAAACAATTTTTTAAAAAACAGTATTATTGTCAGGCTTTAAAATAGCTTCTATTAAACTTTAAGCAGAATCTTTGGGAAAATTTTCAACCCCCTCACCAGGGACAATTATCCTATCTTCTTCAGGAATAGGCTCAGGGTCAGGCCAATGACCGTAAACCGGAAATGACTCTTCCAAATCTTTTGGATGAGGCGCATTATCCTTTAAAATTGGCTCTTGCCAACTATTCATGTTTACGTTATCACAGCTAAACTCAATTGGTATACCATTGGGGTCGTATGAATAAATAGAGAGAAAACAGCCGTGGTCAATAACATCAGAAACTGGACGTTCTGCTGCATCCAAGCGCGCCATTATGTCCCAGAGTTGCTCTGTTTTTTCTACACCAAGTGAGATATGGTCAAAAATAAATGGCCCTTTAACTGGGTCTCCATGGCGACGCATATCTTTACTTTCTACATCTGGCCACTCAAAAAAAGATATGCGGTTATCCCCTGAAACCTCAAAAAAATACTGCCTATAACCTGGGCGACCATATGCATAAACTAGTCTTAAACCTAACAAATCGCGCCAAAAATGTACTGTTTTTTCAATATCATTTGTTGCAAATGCTGTATGATGTATACCTGTAAAATAGCTTTTCATTATATATGTTCTCTTTATCTATCTAGTTAGCTAAAACACAAGCCTATATTATTTTTTATTGTAATATTTAACGAAATATTTAAACTTGGTTTAGCAAATTAATTAAACAATAGTAAATAAATTCATCTCTTTGGAAACACCTTTCAAGTTAGCTTGTGTAACCATTTTAGTTGCAAAACTGTCTCCAATTAAATTAACAACACTATCACTAATAAGCAGTTTAGGGTTTGGTGGTTTTGTTTGGCTCTCAATGCGAGCAGCAACATTTACAGCATGGCCTATAACTGTGAATTCCAAACGATCCGGACTGCCAATGTAACCTGCTACAACTTCACCTACATGTATTCCTATACCGTTATTAATGGTTCTTTTACCATTTTGAGCCTGGATATTATTAAAATTTTCTAAGCGATTTTGCATCTCTTGTGCAGCCTTAACTGCGTCAACTGCATAATTAGAATGTTTTTCACTTAAGCCAAAAACAACCATAATCGCATCACCAATAAATTTATCAACCATACCACCATGCATCTGTACTGCCGCAACCATTTCACTAAAATAACCATTTAATAAAAGGGTTAAATCTTCTGGCTCCATAGATTCTGAAATTGGGGTAAAACCTCTTATATCTGCCATTAAAATAGCAACTTCTTGCCGTTTTCCTCCTGTTTCTAAGGCAGAGTTTTTACCGGCAAAATTATTAATAAATGATTCTGCAATCTCAGGGTTTACAAAACGACCAAAGGCCTCGCGTATTTGCTCTCGCAAACGCAACCCTTTTGCCATGTCATTAATGCCATTTGCTACTTTTCCTAAATCATCCGTTCTAGAAGTATCAACTTTAACATGAAAATCACCATCAGAAACCTGACTGACAGCATCTGTAAGGTGTTCGCAATCTTCTTTTAACGCCTGACCATAACGCCATGAGACAAACAGAGCAGAAGCTACAAAACATACTCCTAAAAAAAATACTTCCATGGCAGCAGCTCTATCGGTAAACCCCTCAAAAACAAAGCGGAAGCTCACCAAAACCATCATCAAAGCTGGAACCATAGTAAAAACAGCAAAGCTCTCCATTAAACGGCTTGAAATTTTTTCATCAATATCCGGTTTATAAGCTGAGTGTTTTTCTCTAAAATATTTTTCTAAAACGACATACTCTAACTGAGAAAGCACACCAGCTCCAAGCCCCCAATAACCAGAGAGCAGTTTTAAGTGACTGGCCCAGTGAAAGTCTGTATACAAATATGAGTGGACTAAACTAGCTATGGCTCCAGCGAGAAGCCATGTAACTACAGAAACATGAAAGCCATGCCTGGATATAGATACAGGCAGAAAAGATGTGGGAGCTAGAGCATAAAATAGTTCGCGAGTTATTACTTGAAAAATGTAAACTATCCCCAATACAGAAAGTACGCGGGAAAATGTTAAAGTATCAATAAACGGGCAGACTATTTTACCATAAACACTCAAAAAAATGACAGTTATTGCAGTGAGTAGGTGTAGCCTAACCCGCATAGAAAATGCGACATGTTTCAACGTGACCTTGCTACTCATAAATCACATCCTAAGCAAATAAAAAACCACATAATTATTATTTAACAAACGATACAGTTACGCCCTTTACCTTTTGCAAGGTAAAGATTTTTATCGGCTAACTCTATAATTGAATTCCAATCATCATTTTTTGTTGGAACAACAGCTGATATACCAAGACTAACAGTTACATAATCTAACCCGGTTGCTGATTTTAAATGGGGTATTTTTAATGAGACAACCTTAGCGCTAAGTTTTTCACCAAGAATTTTTGCTCCTTCAATGTCTGTTCCCGGTAAAACACAGACAAACTCTTCTCCTCCATAACGAGCTAATAGGTCCGTAGCACGTTCTAAAGCACCAAACATAGATACAGCTATAAGCTTAAGACAATCATCACCTACAGAGTGACCATAATGATCGTTGTACTGTTTAAAACTATCAATATCTATCATTATTAAAGATAGTACTGACTGGGAACGCATAGAACGTCGCCACTCTTGTTCTATAAAATCATTAAAACGTCGCCGATTAGCGATACCTGTTAAACCGTCTATCGTTGAAAGGTTTTTGTAATGGTCTTTCAACATCTTCAACTCTATATGGTTGCGAACCCTTAATCGAACAAGATTAGGGTTTATGGGTTTGGAGATATAGTCAATTCCTCCTAACTCTAACCCCACTGTTTCATGTTGTTCAGTATCAAGTGCAGTAATAAATATTATTGGAATTTCATTAGTACGAGAGTCGGCTTTCAGCTTGGAACACACTTCATAACCATCCATTCCAGGCATCATGACATCAAGTAAAATTAAATCTGGGCAACCATTGATTGCACTTGCGATAGCATCCTCTCCATTCATTGCGTAAATAACATGGTACTCTTGACCAAGAGTTTCGCTTAATACGCGAATATTGCTAGGAGAGTCATCAACAATAAGTATTTTAATTTGTTTATTAAATATCTGCATTACTTCCCTTTAAGGCATCTCTTCCAATTTTTGAATCATATCTGCCAATGGAACCATAGCTTTTTTCATATCCAATTGGTTGATACAATCTTCCAGGCTAGCAAGAGAACTTCCAAAACCTTGAACTCCTTGTAAATTCTTTTTTATTAACCCTAAATGAGCATCACTGCGCAAATCTCGATTATTCATATAGACAGCAAGTTCGTGTAAAAGTTGTAAAACAAGTTTAGGATCAGTAATTTTGGTAGATCCCTTTTCTCTTAGCTCCTCACTTTTTATTTCCTGCAAAATTTTTGCAGAGTTCATTATTTTTTTACAAGCTATATCCAACTTCTTAAGGAGATTATCAATATTTTCAATTTCACCAGCAATGAGAAGTTTCTCTATATTTACTACAATTTGGAAAACTTCGTTAGCAGAAACATTTCCTGCAATTCCCTTGGTTTTATGAGCAAGCTTTTTTGCTGTTTGTAGATCTCCTGCATCAATTAGCTCTGACAATTGCTGGTATATTGTACCATGTTCTTCAGCAAACTGTAATATCAACTTTGCCAAAAGAAAACTGTTCCCATCTAACCTATTAAGTGCCTCGTATAAATTTATTCCAGGTAGTTCATCTGGTAGTTTAAAATTTTCTTTTTCTTTATCTTGCTTTACTTCCACTGAAGACACCTTAATATGTGGTGATTTTTTCTCCTTTGGCTTTATCCATTTAAGTAAAACAGTAATCAGGTTATCAACTTCAACTGGTTTAGCTATATGATCATTCATACCAGAATCAATACATAATTGCACATCTTGAACCATAGCACTTGCAGTCATAGCAATAATTGGTAAGTCTTTATACCTAGGAATATTTCTAATCTGGCTTGTTGCAATAATTCCATCCATTACAGGCATTTGTACATCCATTAAAATACCATCATAAAAACCTGGCCTGGATACTACTCTTTCAACTGCCTCTAGACCATTGTTTGCAAGATAAACTTCAATACCGTATGGAACCATTATATGTTGCAATATTTCCAGGTTATCAGGTAGATCATCAACCAACAAAATACGTGCTCCAAAAAGTGTCTGCAAACTGTTTTTTACATCCTCATTTTGGGTAGGTTTTTTATTGTCTACTTGGCGTCCAAAAGTTGATTTTATAATATTACAAAGATCCACAATATCAATAAGTGGTTTTCTTAACCTACCTGCACATTGCACATTATTGCTAGATGCCATGGCCTCTTCTGAAAAATAGTCTGCTACCATAACTATAATGGGGGGAAATGGAAGAGGAGTTATAACTTTTATCTGCTTTGATGTTTCAACAAAATCCATTTTGGGCATCTGCCAATCTATAAAAATAAGGTCAAAAGGAACATTTTTACTCTTGGTTAATTTTTCCACTTGGGCAATTGCATTCTCTCCAGAATTTGCAATAGTGCATCTGCAAGATAGAGAAGTAAGATGGTTTTGCATTATTTCACTTGCAGCTTGGTTATCATCTACTAATAAAACATTTAAATTATGCAGATCTTCTGGAAGATCAATATTTTTACGCTGTTCTTGTACCCCTAAACAAACGTTAAATGTAAATGTAGTACCATTATCAATCTTACTCTCTACACTAATAGTGCCTGCCATCATCTCAACGAGCTTACGGCTAATTGATAATCCTAGACCTGTTCCTCCATATTTACGGGTAGTTGAAGCATCTGCCTGCTTAAAAGGCTCAAAAAGGTGGCTACATTGTTCTAAACTCATGCCTATTCCGGTATCACGAATATCAAACTGTAGGGTTACCTCTCCTTTTTCAATATTGACAACACTTATTGCAATTATTATCTCACCTTTTTCAGTGAATTTAATTGCATTGTTACACAGGTTGGTTAAAATTTGAGAAAGCCTGGTAGCATCTCCAATCAAAATTTTAGGAACATCTTGAGAGACTGAGAATAGAATCTCCAACCCTTTCTCTTCACCCTTAATCAAGGTTAAATCTGCCAACTGCCTTAAAAGATTATCAAGATCAAATGGTAAGTTTTCTAGTTCAAGTTTATCGGCATCAATTTTAGAAAAATCCAGAATATCGTTGATAATCCTTAATAGTGCAGATGTTGAAGCTGTTATCTTCTCTAAGTATCGTCTCTGTTTTGTTGTAAGTTCTGTCTGTAATGCAAGGTAGGCCATACCAGTAATAGAGTTCATAGGGGTGCGAATTTCATGACTCATATTGGCAAGAAACTGCCCTTTTGTACGGTTTGCAACTTCAGCCTGAAGTTTTGCTTTTCGCAGATCACTCTCTAGTAGTCTACGTTCTGTTATATCTCGTACAACACCTAGCATACGAACGGGTGTATCATTCTCATCTCTTAAAACATCTCCTTGCTCACTCAACCAACGTACAACTCCATCTTGACGAATAATTCTATGTTCAATGTTATAGTCAGCTTTATGTTCAATACACGCTTTTACAGAGGTTTCAACAAATTTACGGTCTTCATGATGTACAGACTGTAAAAAATTATCGAATGTGGTTTCAATCTCCCCTAGTTTATAACCAAATAGTGGAGCTATCTGTTCTGACCAATGCAGATTACCAGTTATGATATCCCAATCCCACACACCAATATTGGCAAATCTTGAGCTAATTTGAAAACGCTCCTCACTTTCATGAAGCTTATCTGCCAGCTGTTTTCGGTCTGTATTATCCCTTGAAGTAACAACTATTCCCCCTACCTCTCCATTATCACGAAACTGTGGAAAGTAAGATACATCCATCCACCTTTTACCTTTCTCTGGAAAATCAAACCAAGCCTGAAAGTTTACCGTTTCACCTTTGATACAGCGATCCAAGTTACCTTTTATATTTTTAAAAACTTCCTCTCCCAAAAGCTCTTTTACCGATTTTCCAACAATATTTTCATACTCTAAACCATGGCTTTGTAAATATGCATTATTAACCGCTCTGTAGATATATTTTTTATCTAAAAACGATATATGGTCTTTTGAAGCAGCTACAATTGCTGCATATTGGCGCAACCTTTTCTCAAACTCTTTTCGTTCAGTAAGGTCCATTATCACCGAACGACTCTCCACCACCTTGCCACTTCTATCTATTTTTGGTGATACAGATACACTGGCAATAATTTTGGTTCCATCTTTACGGATCATCTCAACTTCTTTATCCAGTATTGAGTTATTTCCTTGCAGTCGCTCAAGAATTGCTTTAGCTACTGGAATACCACGAGGAGAATTGTCGTAGAGATTAAAAACCCGAATCCCGTCCATCTCATTTTCTTGGTAACCAAAAAGACGATAAAACTCCTTATTACACCTCATAAAACGTCCATCAGGTACACTAACAGATATAAATGCCACAGGGGCATTTTCATACAGGTCACGCTGCATAGACTCAGACTCTTGCAATACCATTTCAGCCTGTTTGCGTACAGAAATATCTCGAACAATAGCTAAATTGTAGGTCTGATTTTCAAACTCAACAAAGTTGGCACTTATCTCTACAGGGAGGGGAGGTTTATTTTTACGTGTTAGATTAGACTCAAAAACCATTTTTCTTTTTTGCTTTAACTCTTCCCAATGCTTTGACCAACCATCTTGTGACTGACTATCATTACTTAAAGCAAATGCAGTCTTGGCCATTAACTCTTCTCGACTAAACCCCAAAATCTCACATGATGAGTTATTGATATTAAAGAAACTGCCATCTTCATTTATCCATAAAACCATATCGCTAGTATTTTCTAACGACTCTTGTGCCAACCTTAACTTTTCTTCAGCAACCCTTTTTTCGGTTAAATCTTCATAAATAGCTACAATCTCTCCTGACTCCAACTTAAACACACGGTTTTCCAACCATGCTTGATGAGTTTCATCTTTAAAAAATGTTATGGGGAGAGTTTCATCTTCGCCAGTTTTAAAGACATTTTGGAATACATCTAACAGACCAAAATCCTTTACTCCAGGAAATATATCAATCAAAGACTTTCCAACTACATCATCTTTTTTTACATTGCTTATTTTCTCACCAGCAGGGTTAAGGTCCTTAAAAACAAAGTCCTCACCATCATTTATAACTTTATAAACAGCCACACCACTTGGCATAGAGTCAAACAAAGATTTGAACCCTTTTTCTATCTCAAACAAAGCCACTTCAGTATGGCGGTGGCTTTCTGCATCACGAAGACTAATAACACCCTGAGCCATCTGCTGGGCTAAATCCTCTAGTAGTATTACCTCACTTTCATCAAATGTATCATGTTCTTGACTATAGAGGTTTAAAACCGCAAATATTTTTTCTTTATTTTTTAAAGGTACAGTAATACTAGATGCATACACCTCTTCTTTTGCTTCTTTTTGCTTAGCTGCTAAGCTAGAGTTCAAGTTAACATTCTTAACAATGCTAGACTGTCCCGTTATAACCGCTTTGCTTATACCCCCTCCAACAAGTTTATTATCTTCAAATGTACTATTTATTGGCTGCAAACATCCCTGTTTAAAACCATACTGTGCAACAGGTATCACCTTATTATTTTCACTGTTATCGACTATACCAAACCAGCAATAACGATAACCGACTTCATCAACCAATACCTGACAAAGCTCCTCCATAGCACTTTTTTCACTGTTAGTGTTTGTAAAAATTTCTGATAGTAAAAAACGAGCCTTTAATGCACGATTGCTTTGAAAAAGCTTTTTTTCAGCTAATTTGCGTTCAGTCATATCCTCCTGAACACCTATAAATTTTCTAATAACTCCAGCGTTATCTTTAACTCCACGTATGTTAACTGCTGCATAGTAGAGATCACCATTTTTTTTTCGATTGACGATCTCATGTTTCCATGTGTCACCATTTACAATAGTCTGCCATAGGTTTAAATAGATATCGTTAGATTGGTGCCCTGATTTTAAAATTCGCGGCGTTTTACCAATAACTTCATTAACAGAATAACCTGTGACTTCACAAAACCTATTATTTACATATTCTATATGACCCTTTAAGTCTGTAATTATTATTGATAAGGGGCTCTGCTCCACAGCTATGGAAAGTTTTCTTAGCTCAAAAGATTGATTTTGCAGGGATATTCTAGAGGTTTTAGCTACTGCCAATATAAATGCTACTGTCCAAATTGCAATAACAGCAATTAGACGGTTAACAAGAACAATCCACAGCACTGCACCTTGGGGAGAGAAGAAGAAACCTATAATAGTGAGAAAAGTACATAATGTAGCCAGTTGATATATTAGTGCTTTTCCTCCAGGATACCACCAGCAAGTTATGAGAACCAATATATATGGTACGCCACCAGCAATACCTAGAGGCAAAAAGAGATCACCAGCTAAGACAGTTGCAAGTAAAGCAACTGTTAGAAATATCAAGCTTTTAGAAGGTGGTTTATCTATATCTGTATCAATATCAGAATAAGAATAAGGACGCGAAACATTGTTCAACTATACACTCCCCATAAATGTTAAGATATTTTGACAGTACAGGAGAATATAAATTTTATCTAGCATTGTTTTTGTACACTTTCAACATTTAATAGTTGTTTTATTCCGGTAATTTCAAAGCAATTTAAAAATTGCTTTTACACCATTATCCTACCTTTTTTATTTATAAAATTATTAATAATAGTTTTTATTATATAGATATTCATAACTTTTAACTGTAATGGCTTTAAACAAATAAAAAGATAAACTACCCTTAAATATCACACTAATAGAAAAAAGAGAAAGTTGACTTTTTTGTTGTTTCTAGATGATTATCGAAACTTAGCATAGGTGCTTATTAAATTGTTGTTTAATGCTGTTAAAAAAATATAAAAAATGAAAAAGCTATTATTTTACATAATCATATTCTTTTTAAGTGCCTTAGTGTGCTTTCTTATGGGTGAAGGTACGTTACGCTTGCTTAACTATCAACAGCAGGTACTTATACCCCCTTATCTATATGACAATCACCCAAAAAGCTGGTGGACTCTGCGTCCAGATTTTAAGGGGAGCATTGAGAGAGAAGCAAAAACAGTTGAATATAACATTAACTCGCAAGGTATTAGAGCACCCAACAACCTTCCTGAAAAAAGTGATGATAGAGAATCTGTTTTTATTATTGGAGACTCCTTCACATTTGGTTGGGGAGTAAACGAAGAGGAAACATTTGCTAGGGTTCTTGATAACAAATTGAAGAAAAAAAATCTTCCGATTGATGTAGTTAACCTTGGAATAGCAGGCTATGGAACAAAGCAGTCATATGAAAGATTACTTGAATATTCTGCAAGGCTTGGTACGCCAGATATTTTGATATATATGTTCTGCCCTAACGATCCTATTGATAACATCACAGGTAAAAAAGTTGTTGTTGATGGAGTTCGTATGAATGCAAATTGGAAATATAAATGGTTGTTTGTTCAAATAAACCGCGCTTACCATGTTTCAAAATTAGTAGCATTTTTTGCAGACTTTTATATGCAAAACAGGGGAAACCCAAGACTAAACCAAGCTAATGAGACACAAATAAATA
>JADGBW010000237.1 GCA_015231305.1 Magnetococcales bacterium
GTATTTCTGGTGAGCCAGATTCGACACCAACACTTATCTGTTGACACCCAGCCATACGCATTGCGTATAAAACCTCTTCATCTAGTGAATTTACACGAGTATCGCAACTCCAGATAAAATTTAGCCCTCTTTTTACAATTTGTTGGCAGATATTTAACGTTCTTTTGCGTATTGCAGTAAAAGTATCATCTTTAATAGCTAAGGCATTTATTTTGTTTTTATTAACTATGTTTTCAAGCTGTTGTAGTACGTGTTCAGTAGAGTTCATTTTCAGCTTAGTGCCCCACTGGACCTCACTGCCGCAAAATGTACAACGAAATGGACAACCACGACTTGTTATTAATAGATGCAGGGTAAAATAATCATGTGGTGAGGCTAACTTATCCAAATCGTTAATACGATCGCGAAATGGACCAAGTTTTATCTGGTTTTCGTCATCTCTATAAGCTGTTCCAGCAATACCTTTTAATGATTTGTTAGACTCTATATGTTCAATAATATTAAGAAAAGTATCCTCACCTTCACCAATTACTATTGTGTCTATTGCGCTAAAATGTTTCAAAGTCTCTTTGTAGAGAGCAGTTGCGTGGGTTCCTCCTGCTACTATATGGGCTTTAGGGTGTGCCTCTCTTATTAACTTTGTTATAGCTGCAACACCACGCAGGTTATGTGACATGCAGGTTAACCCAATAAGATCAACATCAATGGATTTAATAAATTTTTCTACATTTTGCCATGTGAAGTCGGATAAGTTGCATATAAGTACCTTGCGGTTAGATGCTAATACTTGAGCTGCTATAGAAAGCAACCCATATGTAGCAGAGCTAGCATCTAGAGAAATATCTTCTGCTTTTCTAGTTGGGTCTCCTCCCTGGCTTGATGGATAAGGTTTTTCACCTTGGCTGGGAATTTTCCAATTTGGGGGTTGTAAAAGCAAAATACGTATATTATCAGGTTTAAGAGGAGGTATCTTTTGTTTGGTAAACTCTTTTAGCGCAGTTTCATGGCAGTATGCTTTAGCAAAATTTTTGTCTTTTGAATGTGTTTGGTTGAAATCTAAATTAGTTTCAATTTTTTTTGATAAATTATTGTTATTATTGTTTTTTAAAAATGGTATAGTGACTTCATTTTTTATTTTATGCTGTACAAGAAGTGACTCACCAAGGTTTTTTAAGTCAGTTGGAAAGTTCGGGTTTTTTTGTATGGCTTTATGTAGGCTTTCAGAAGCCTTATCTGTTTGGCCTAGCTCTTGTAGGGCCACTCCCATATTGCTGTAAGCCTCTACAATATCTGGATTAATAGTTAATGCTTTTTGGTAGTTGGTAATTGCTTCATCTAGGCTGCCACATATCTGTAATACATAACCAAGATTGTAAATAGCTGTCACAT
This sequence comes from Magnetococcales bacterium, assembly GCA_015231305.1. Lineage (GTDB taxonomy): Bacteria > Pseudomonadota > Magnetococcia > Magnetococcales > JADFYX01. Next base: position 1,390 of record JADGBW010000237.1, read on the forward strand.
GGTCTGGTTTAATAATTATTGCTTGCTGGAAACAATTTATTGCTTTATCCAGCTTTCCTAGCTCCTGCAAAGCAACCCCAAAGTTGCAGTGGGCATCTGCATAAAGGGGATAGATATATATAGCCTGTTGATATTTTTTAGCTGCTTCTTCAAATTTTCCGGCATTGTATAGTGCCAGTCCTTTGTCTAGTAGGCTAAATGCATTTGTTTGTAAATATTCAGTTTGTGTTAATACAGTTGAATTTTTTAAAATTGTATTTAATAAATTGTTAATATCGCTATTTTTTGGCTCAATATTTAGTGCTGCTTTTAAAAAGTGAATAGCCTCAATATCTCTACCTAGCTGATTAAGAGATATGCTTAAATTGTAGTATAACAAAGATCTACTGTTATCAATTTTTAAAGCGTTGTAAAATTGCTCTATTGCTAAATCGTGGCGGTTGACTTTTTGGGCTATTACACCAAGCAAATTTATACTATCTACATGGTTAGGGACTGCTTTAATAATGGCTGTGCAAAGTTTGTCTGCATCTGCATAATGTTGCCTATTATAGTGATCTAATGCTTGGGAGTAAGCAATATCAACAGTTAGTGGAAGTTGACCATCATTATTATGCATTTTTTGCTCATTCATAATCTGCTCAAGTACTGCTATTATTGATTTTTTTATATTTAAATCTTGAAACTATTATTCTAAAAACGGCAGCTGGAAGTGCGTGCATAGTGTAATCTATTGATTTATCTGGTGTATCAGGGGAAATCGCGGTCACCTTATTGGTGATAAGACTTTCCCCTGATATGCTAGGTGAATCAATAGGTTGCGCTAGGTGCGTGCTTACAACTGCCGTTTTTAGGTTAAAATCTAATTGTAAGCTTACTTCGGTTGTTAGTG
>JADGBW010000038.1:0-11946 GCA_015231305.1 Magnetococcales bacterium
CATGAGGTGGAAATTCTGCAAAAAGTTGAAAATCACAACAGTCTTGGTTTAAGTAAAAGTGAGCTTGAGTTTATCCGCAGCCAAGATATTATGCATGTTTGTGGTAGTAATCTATTTATTCATGGTTATCCAACTTTTGAGCTTTTACGCCTTCTAGCCCATGTAAAAGACGAATCTGGCTGTATGAACGATTTTAACAATCGGTTTCGTAAGGCTTTTTACGAGGGAGAATATGCTCTTTTCCGAGAGAAAGAGGGAATGGCAATTCTTGGTGATATAAGACAAGCTCAAACCTATTATCGCTCTCAATCTTCAGATGGTCATACCAAAGGTGAGAAAATCAGTAAGCTGTTGATAAAGTTAGGTATTGATACTGTTATTCATGGTCATCGTCCTAATATGATGGTGCAACAAGATTTTGAGTTTAAATTGGAAGTCCCTGGTATACGCTTTATTAATAATGACAATAAAGCGCGCCTCTCTAAGCTGGGTGCAACAGTTTTAAAGGGGGATGGTTTGGTTAAATTTGTTAATCTTCGTGAGATGTATTGGTCAGGTGGTGAAAAAATATATCGTAAAAAATTGAAAAAACTACTAAAAACCAGAAAAAAAGATCTGCAATCAACCGCTGTTCAAGTTCAGGCTGAAAATTGAATAAAATAAATGAGTAACATAGACTCTCTTTTTAAACTCGTCTCCAATTACCAACCCCAAGGGGATCAACCAAAAGCAATTAAAAGCCTTATAGAAGGTTTAAATAAGGCCAAGCGTGATCAGGTATTATTGGGTGTAACTGGCTCTGGTAAAACTTTTACCATGGCTAATATCATTCGTGATACTGGCAGGCCCACACTCATATTAGCCCATAACAAGACATTAGCAGGACAGCTTTATAGTGAGATGCAGGGGTTTTTTCCTGATAATGCTGTTGAATATTTTGTCTCATATTATGACTATTACCAACCCGAAGCATATGTTCCTCGTACAGATACATTTATTGAAAAAGACTCTTCAGTAAATGAGCAAATTGATCGTATGCGCCACTCTGCAACCCGCTCTCTTCTTAGTCGTGATGATGTAATTATTGTTAGCTCAGTGTCTTGTATTTACGGTATAGGCTCACCAGACTCTTATAAAAATATGTCTGTTGAAATGTATGTAGGCCAAGAGATAGACCAGAGGGATATCCTTAAAAAATTTGTAGAGATACAGTTTAAACGTAACGATATCGATTTTCAGCGAGGAACCTTTAGGGTTAGGGGCGATACTATAGAGGTGTTTCCACCTCATGAAGAGGAGCAAGCGGTTCGTATTGAGATGTTTGGCGATATAATTGACCGCATGGGTTATATAGATCCATTAACAGGTAAAAGTGGGGCAAAGCTTGATAGGATGAATTTTTTTCCTGCAAGCCATTATGCAACTAAAAGGGCAGTGCTTTTACGAGCAATGGATAAGATAAAAAGCGAGATGGCTGAGAGGGTAGATAGTTTTCGTAATAGTGCAAACCATGTCGAGGCACAACGTATTGAAGGGCGAACATTGTTTGATTTGGAGATGATACAAGAGGTTGGTTATTGTACGGGAATTGAGAACTACTCTCGTTATTTAACTGATCGCAAAGCAGGGGAGCCACCGCCGACGTTGATGGAATATTTACCCAAGAATGCGCTTTTATTTATTGATGAAAGCCATGTGACCACCTCACAAATTGGTGGCATGTATAAAGGTGATAGGTCCCGTAAAAGTACTCTGGTAGAACATGGTTTTCGCCTTCCTTCAGCTATGGACAACCGTCCTTTAACTATGGATGAATTTGATGCTATTCGCCCTGATACAATTTATGTTTCAGCAACTCCTTCACCAAAGGAGCTAGAACGTAGTGGGGGAGTTGTTGTTGAGCAAATTGTTAGACCAACCGGTCTGCTTGAACCTGAGGTTTTAATCAGGCCAGTGGAGAATCAGGTTGATGATCTTCTAGAAGAGATTAAACGGGTAACGGCAAAAGGTTTTCGTATTTTGGTGACAACTCTCACCAAACGTATGGCAGAGGATTTAACTGATTATTTAGAAAATCTAGGGGTGAAAGTCCGTTATCTCCACTCTGATGTTGATACTCTAGACCGTTTGGAGATAATAAAAGATTTACGTATTGGAGTTTTTAATGTTTTGATTGGCATCAATCTGTTACGGGAGGGTTTGGATATTCCTGAAGTTGGATTGGTTGCAATTTTAGATGCTGACAAAGAGGGTTTTTTGCGTTCTCAAACTGCGTTGATTCAAACAATTGGTAGAGCTGCTAGAAATTTAGAAGGTTTTGTTATTCTTTATGCAGACAGCATTACTTCTTCTATGCAACGTGCCATTGATGAGACTGAGCGTCGCCGTAAAATACAATTATCTTATAATATTGAACACAATATAACACCAAAATCAATATCCTCACCACTACCTAATTTTCCTGGTATGGAAGAAGATATAAAAGTGGCTAATTATGCTGTTGATGATGTTGATACTCATCGGGTAGCAGCTGAAGAAGTTAAGTATGGGATAGCAAAAAAAGGCAAAAGTTTGGCAAAAGAGATTAAACAGCTTGAGAAAAAAATGCGTGAGGCAGCTAAAAACATGGAGTTTGAACTGGCCGCAACCTATCGAGACCGCTTGCTAGAGTTAGAAAAAGCTGAGTTAATTTTATAAGTAGTTTTTACAGTTATTACCAATAAGGCATCAAAACTACCAGTTTTTATTATTAATGCGCTACTACTGTGGTGATTTATAAAAAAACCGAACAACACTTATAAGTATTGTTCGGTTGGGCTTCTGATGGGGGGGAAGGGGTAGAAGCCCAACCGTACGAGACCGAGTGGAGGAGAGACTAAAACCCGGCTCGTTATACATTAAGACCTTGGCTTAAAAATTAAGTTCCACTAGATAGAAATGACAATAGCTTAAATAACTGAGTATTTTTTAATTATTTTGGATTGCAGAAGAGATGAAGCCATTAATTGTCTATCACCTGATGTATGAAAACCCTACTGGTGGAATAAATGCAATGGTTGATACCTTGGCATCATCAATGCCTCAAGAAATTGGTGCGGTATTATTTAGGGTTGGAAGGTGGAACGAGTCTGAGTGGCAAAGTTATAAACAAGGTAAGCTTACCTGTTATAACAAGCGTATTCGTATGCCTTGGGATAGTTCGCGGTTTATACGTGGTTTTTTGGGCTGGCTGTTGGAGTTTCCACAAACTTGGCGACAACTATTACACCTAATTCGTTCAGAAAAAATAGAGGTTATCCATCTTCATAGCCTACATGACCATCAGTTGATTTTCTGGTTATTGTCCCGTTATGTGGGAATCCCTTGTGTTATCACTCTTCATGGTTCTGAAATTCTTAAATTTTCCCAACGCTCTTATTATGCTCAACGTTTAAATATCTGGCTTTTAAATAGAGTTGACGGTATTGCTTGTGTTTCAGAACAAGTATTTAAAGCATTTAATAAGCTAATGCCAAATATTGCAGCTAGCTGTATATATAATGGTATTGATGTATCTGCAATAAAAAAAGCAAGCCAAACCCCATTGGCAAAAACTCTACCATCTCTTCCTGCTAGTTATTGTGTTCTTGTTGGTCATGTTTTTTCGGTAAAAGGTCACGATATTGCTGTGGCAGCTTGGCATGAATTGGTGCAAAAAAGACCAGATTTACATTTGATAATTATTGGTCAAAAAGCAGGAGACAAAGAGGCCGGTACATTTGCCAATGAAGTTTTAGCTTTGGCGCAAAATGGTAAAGCTTGTGAGAATATACATTTTTTAGGGATACAGCCTTTAGAGGTGCTTCTGCCAATTTTAAAAGATGCCCAAGCCCTTCTTATACCTTCACGTTCTGAAGGACTGCCATATGTTTTGTTAGAAGGGGGAGCACTAAATAAACCTGTTATTGCATCTGCAATTCCCCCTTTTATTAATCAGTTCAAGGAGGTGGCAGGTTGTTATCTATTTGCTAAAGAAGACCCTAACGCATTAAGCAATATCATACTTGACTTGTTAGATAACCCAGATGAGCTATGTTTGGCAGGTAAAGAGCTTGGTAGTGTTATTCAAAGGGAGTTCTCTGCCCAACAGATGGCTAATAACTATCAAAAACTCTACTGCCAAAATTTTAGCCAAGACAACTAATTAAATATGACACATGACCCACTTATTTATGATGTTTTAATTGTTGGTGGTGGCCCAGCTGGGCTGTCGGCAGCTATTAGGTTGCGACAACAAGCTATTGAGAGTGGCTATGAGCTTAAGGTTTGCCTTTTGGAAAAGGGGTCTACAATTGGTGCTCATATAATTTCAGGGGCCATAATGGACCCAAGGGCTTTAACTAGCTTGCTTCCTAATTGGAAAAATGATGGTGCTCCAGTTAATCAAAATGTTTTAAAAGAGAAATTACTGTTTTTAACTAGAGAAAAATCATACTCTTTACCAAATCCTCAGTTTGGCAATAAAGACTGTTATATTATAAGTTTAGGGGCGTTATGTAAATGGTTGGCTAGTCAGGCAGAAGCTTTGGGAGTTGATATTTTCCCTGGGTTTGCAGCATCTGAGTTAATAATAAATTCTAAAGGTGTAGTTGAAGGGGTTATGACAGGTGCTTTTGGTGTTGATAAAGATGGTAAAAAAAGAGCAAATTTTCAAGCTGGTCTTCAAATAAAAGCCAGCCATACTCTATTTGCTGAAGGGTGTCGGGGCCATTTAAGCAAAGATATTATCAGACGTTTTAAGCTTGATTATAAAAGCCAAAGTCAGAGTTATAGTTTGGGAATAAAAGAGCTGTGGGAGGTTAAAACCTCTGCATATAGTTGTGGTCAAGTGACTCACACTGTTGGTTGGCCCCTTGATATGCATACTTATGGTGGGGGGTTTATATATCATCAACCAGACAACCGGGTTGCCATTGGTCTTTTTGTCGGGCTAGATTATAAAATACAACAGCTTGACCCATATTTTGAAATGCAAAAATTTAAAAACCATCCAATAAATAAAGAGCTTTTGATGGGAGGGCAACGTATTGGTTTTGGGGCAAGAAGTGTTGTAGAAGGGGGTGTTCAGGCTTTACCAAAGCTTTCATTTCCTGGTGGGGTGTTGCTTGGTGATGGGGCAGGTTTATTGGATGTGGGTCGTATGAAAGGAGTTCATACGGCTATTTATTCGGGAAAGGTAGCCGCTGAGGAAACATTTACAGCTTTTAGAGATGGTAAATTTAACAATAGCAGCTCTAAAAGTTATAACGAAATAACAGTTTATGAAAGAAAATTATTAAAAAGTTGGGTGGGGGAAGATCTTCAAAAATCTAGAAATATACGGCCAGGTTTTAAGTGGGGTCTTTTTTCTGGTTTGGTGAATGGGGCGTTGGATCATATACTTTTAAAAGGATATGCCCCATGGACCTTATCAGTTGATAAGTTAAATTGTAGAATTAACCGTAATTCGTCAGCTTCACAAGTCACATTAGGTTATCCAAAAATAGATGGTATCTTGGTTTTTGATAAGCCTTCATCTTTGCATCAAGCTGGTGTTATTTCAGAAGAAAACCAACCAAGTCATCTGCAATCCGAGTTTTTAACTACTAAAGACAACCAACAAAGAAATTATTGTCCCGCTGGAGTTTTTACCCCAACATTTAACCCAGCAAACTGTATACATTGTAAAACCTGTGATATTAAAGATTTTGATGAAAAGTTCACATGGAAACCACCAGAAGGTGGCAGTGGACCGAATTATATTGCCATGTAGTTTATGTTTTTAAAATATCAATAGTATTTAGATGCTGTTTGGTTAATAATATTAGAAGTTAATCAAGTAATTACAGGTTTATTTCGATAAATGGCTACAGACATACATGGAAAAGGAACTATTTTTAAAACTATAAAGCGATTAGTTGGTAAAGTCATGTCAACAATTAATTCGCATATGGTAATAAGAGAAAAAGCTGCCGATGCTCAAGATTGGAAACGCCGTAAGGCTGAAGTTTTATGGAAAGAGGCCGTGGAGTTGCAAAACAATGGCAACTTTAGGAAAGCTTTAGCTAAGTGGGCCGATTCAGCTAAATTTGAGTCTGAAAGCAGCGAACCTCGCCTGGATTTATTGGCTAATGTTTATAATGAAATTGGCTACTGCAACTATAGAAACCGGAACTATATACAATCAAGAGAGTATTATGAACTATCACTGGAGACCTATAAAAAATTAAGTATTTTCCGTGGTAGTAGTATGGCTTACACCATGAATAACTATGCGCTGCTGCTCCTTGAGGTGGGTGAGGAAAAACGGGCAGAGAAGTTGATTAAAGAGTCTTTAAAAATTTTAGAAAAGAGTGTTGGTGTTGATTCCCCCCTTCTTGCCTATATTTTAAATAATATGGCCCGTGCGTATAACCGCCTTCAACAGTATGAAGAAGCAGAAAAAATCTTGACCAGAGCCATGGAAATTGAAGGTAAAATGATGATCAAAGAGTCACCCGAGGTACTTACTACCTTGGAGTTGCTAGCAGTTGTTGTATTTCAATTAAAAGACTATGAAAGAGCAGAATCACTATTTTTACAGGTTGTTACAATACGCGAGGAGATAAAAGGTAAAAACCATGTGAATGTTGTTTCTGGGCTGTTTGCTTTAGGTAGCTTTTACTCCGATATAGGAGAATATAAAAAAAGTGAGCCTGTTTTTAATCGCTGTATGGAAATATTGTCTCATAACTATGGGCCAGAGCACAGATTTATTGGTGTTTTTTTTAACCAATTAGGTTGGGTAGCAGCGAGAAGAGAGCAGGTAGAGCAGGCAGATGTTCATTTTCAAATGGCAATAACTATTTCTGAAAAATTTATTATAAAACATAGAATAGAAGCAGCAGTATGTCTGTATAACAGTCTTTTAATGGATTGTAAAAAAGATGATTATGATAAAGCCTGGGATAAACTGTTAAGATCTTGGTCACTATTTGCATCCACAGGTAAAGTAGAATATCTACCAGTAATACAATATGCTGTTACAATAGTTTTAGACAATAAAAATCAGAGTACTCTTGCGGCTCTTTTTGCAAAAATAACAGTACAAAATATCATTGAGCTACTGGAGAAAGAACAAACACCGCCTTCTTTTCCCCGTTGGATAATAACTCCCCAAGAAGATATAACCGTATATTTAAATGAACTATTGTGGCGTTTAGGGCGGATACAAGAGGCCCAAGCAATGCAGGTTAAGCTTGATCCTTTTCGTATACATGTAACAACACTGCACGCAAAAGTATCCAATTATTTAGCAGACTTTTGGGGGTTAGATGATGTAGAGAAGGTTTGGGAAAGTCATTATATTTCTTGGCTGATACAGGCCCGTTTATGGGGGGAGGGTGTAGACGAAGAAAATGATGAAGCTGATAAACCTAAAGATAATTACAAAAAAAATGAAGATGCATCAGATGAACCTGAACCACCAAAAAAAGTAAGTCAATACAAATCTTTGGAAGAGGTTGTTGAGGGGCTGGCTGTTTTGCTAGAAAAATTCAGAGTAGCCAAAGTTAAGGTCGATTAGTGGATAGTAAGTTAGCCACAATTTTAATTACTAACCATAATCTAGAAGATTTGTGGCTAGAAAAAGTCTTAAAATTGCTGCCTAATAATATTAATATTCAATTGTTTTTTGTAGATACAGCAACTAAATTAGTAGGAAAAAACATAACAAACATACCAATTGTTAAACTTGTATATTGTGCTCACAGCCATAGAGAGTTAAAAGCCCCTAAGCCAAAAGCAAATGTTGAAGCGGGTGGTCTACTAGATTTGGGTAGAATGGTTGGCGATAGTGACTATTTTTTATCACTACCAAAAATATATAAACCCATAAAACCTGTTACAGGAACCAAAAAAAATATTGGTCTAGTTTTAAATGAAAACAGCAAACAATCATTAGAAGGTTTGCGTGTAGCAACAGGTTTAGCTGGCTGCAACCACAAACTGACAATATTTTACCCAAACAACATTTACCACTTGATAAATAACAGCAAAAAAACTCCTGAAAAAGCCAAGCCATACCTAGAAGCACTCACCCATTTTGGGGCAACTTTTCAAACTGCACTAACCTCTTATAATAAATGTGAGTGTGAATGTATAATAGAGCTATAATTTTATTTTATCACCCCTTTAATAACAATATAGACGGGGTTGTTTGGGAATCATATAGTCGTAAATAAAAATAACCTATGCCAGCCAAGCCTAGTAGTAAGTTAGGGGTTTCGCCTCCTTCGGGTACACCACAAGGCCAGGGTAGGTTTTGCATCTCTATTTGTTGAATACCTTGCAAGCCTATTTGTTCTGCCCTTTGTTTTAACTCTGGTTTTTTTAGTTGATCGGCAGCTAAAATTAATAGATCTGCATTTCCACTTGCACCGTGACATAACGAATAGTTGCCTATACCATCTTTTGGAGGGTGTAAAAGAGAGGCTGCGGTGGTATTTATTGCAGTTTTTATTTCATCCATTATCTTTGGGTCATTTTTTAGTAATTCGACAGTACGTAAACGAGCCATGCCAATTCCTGGTGCACCGTGACACCAAGCCATGTTACAGGTTGGTTTGCCAGAGTTATTGCTTGCGATATTTCTAAAATCTGGCCAGTTTCCTTGTTCTCTTACAAAATGGCTGCGTTCATAACGAAGAGCATCTATTGCTGTATCAAGATATCGTTTATCGTTGGTTACTTTATGTAGCTCTAACATGGCGCAAACCATGCCTGCTACACCGTGGGAATAACCTGTTAAATTTTTTTGGGTTGGGTCTCCCATTGTGTCCCATGAAGTACCTTCATCAGAAGGTATTGCCAGCTTTAATAGGCTTTCACCATAAGCAATAGCAGTAGCTGTTAATTTTTCTCTTTTAAAACGTTTAGCGCACCCAAGTAAAAATGGGATAGTCCCGGCTGGACCGCTTATTACGTCTATCATTACTTTCTGAGGTATATTTCCTTGTAGCTCTTCTAGAAAGCCTAACCCTTTATTTATTATCTCTTCTTGTTGCAGTGCATCTCCGGCTTCTATAAGGGTGTGAGCTATACCTGGTATACCAGAATAAAAACCAATACTAGTTGTCCTGTTTATGGATTCTGCCTGTTCTAGGGTGGAGTTAATTCCTCCTTCTAAAGAGGCTTTGAAGAGTTTATCTCCACTGTTTTTTAATAGTTTAGCAAAAAAAAGTGATATACCAGCCGTACCAGAATAGAGATTACTATCACAGACCTTATAGGCTGGCCCCCATTTATTGTCTAGGTATTCCATAGACCAGCCTAACCAGTTACATGATCCATTTGCCCAGACTGCATCACGGCTAAGACGGTGACCAATTCGAGATGCAGCTTCAAGAAATTGTGGATGTTTTAAAGTCAAAGGATAACTCCTGTACTGTGGGGGAGTGTGAAAATATCTGTAGAGCCAGCTTTTAGATAAGAGTGTTCTAGGCTTAAACCCTTTTGTGTGAATATATCATTTATGGTTTCTAAGCGGTCTTTGGGAGATTGTGAGCCATTTTTCCATGTTTTAACAACACCTTGAGCTACTATTTTACAACGATGCATACCAAAACTTTCTCCATTACCAGGATCTTCAGCCAAACTTATGCCGGGTAGTAGGGGCTTGGTAAATAGGGATGTTTGAGGGTTAAGGTTTTTAGTTATCTCTTTTGGTAACTCTGTAAGAATCGAGATAACTACTCTATAATATCTTTTTGCAATATATAGAACAGCTGAATCTAGTCGATTATAATTTGAAAGGTTATTTAGACACTTAAAGCTAAAAGGTGTATGGCGGAGGTTTAACTCTCTACTTAAATATTCCACTAAAGGTGCAGCCCCTTCGGCTTTTATATTAAAGTAAAAACGCAGTAGATCATACTCATCAAACTGATCTGATAGGGTTTCGCCATTCATATAATAAAACCCTTTTGTCAGGCTGTTTTCATTTGTTGAAACAGCTAGGCTGACTGAATCACCTTTTTTTGGCTTGCCTTGAGCTACCTGATATGTTCCTGGTAGTGCTGATCGACTACATTCACCTTTTTGCGCAAGAATACGACCCTCTTTTGTTATTTCATAAATTTGCCAGTTATTATCCCAGCGGTCCCGGCCTTGATTTGCTTTACTTAGTCGGGTGGTAAAAAATGGATCTTCTAAATCATAACTCTGATTTTTATTATGTGCTAATGAAAAAGGGGTAATGTAACAGCGGGCATATAGAGAATTAGTTAAACTAGTTATGAGTTGTGAATTTTCATTAACAGATTTGTTTGGCTCTTCCTCTAAAGATTGGGTTTGACCACCTGCAATTGTATATGAGGTAGCAGAGTGGATTGTTATAGCCTTTAGTGTTTTTAGCAGTGCGCTAGAAGTTGAAGAATCTTGCATTGTGGCATCCTCCTACAGGCCAAAAAGTGCAAAAGAAGCACCCTTGGGATCTTTCATAATATTATGGCTGAGTTGTAAAGCACGGTAGGAAAAATGGTTCATCTGGGGTAGAGCGTCCAGGTATTCATAGTTGGTCTGGATTAGTCTTGCAGCAGCACAGCGTACACTTTTAATAAGAAAGGCTTTTTTATGGTTTTCACTAAAATTACGCTCTTCACAGTAAGCATGCCAAAATCGTTGCACACCTCCTTGTAGCGTTTTTAAAGGTACAGTACCTTTTTCAACTATTTGTTGATCTACAGGTTGTGTTTCGTGGTTGGGCATGCCACTTATCCAAAACAGTAGGAACGACTGTAAAGCACCACCAACATCCCATGTAGCATCTCCTTTTGCAGCCAATTCCCAATCAATTACTAATAAAGGCTTGCTTCCTTTATCACCCTTGGTAAGGAGTATATTATCCCACTTTATATCACCATGTATCAAAACATCATTCTGCCACTCCTTAGCAAGAGCATCTAGTTGCATAGTTAATAATGGCGTTTGTTTTATAATGTTTATCAAAGCTTTATCAGCAACTGATCCGTTTTGCATGGCATATTGGTTGTTATGGATTGTAAAAATCCAGGGAATCGGCATGTTGGCTTTTGGTGGATTGCTAGAGTCTACAAAAATTTTATCTTCACTGTTATGAATATTTGCCAATGCTTTGGCAAAACGTCTCTCTAGACTTTCGGGAAAATCTTTCAAATTCCAGTGGTGGCTATTTAAATTTTCAGTGTCTGGGTGAAGCTCCATGATCAGGATATTTCTTCCAGGGTCATAATCAATAAACTTTGGTGTTAGATTTTTTAGTGTTTCTGGGGCTTTTTTTTCGTGAAAAGCTTTATATATCAATGTCTCTTGTTGCAAGGTAGATATTGATTGAGATTTAGTGTCCTGCATCTGTTTAATAAATAGGCTGGTAGAATGATTGCGAATCACTTTAAAGTTTCTGTTACGGCAACCCACTTCAGCTACCATAAAATCACCTTTAACCACCGATTCAGCTGTAACAACTCCACGCCCTATTAAATAATGGACCAGATTAGCGGCGGTTAAAAACATGGGTAGGCCTCTTTAAAATATAAACGAAAAAAACCGCCACGAAATTTGTCGGGGCGAAAAACTTCCTTTGACTCCATCACTATGATTTGTGATGAAGCCAAAGGAAAAGGGGATAAATACTTGCCCCATTAAAAATTAATCAATTCAACATTATTATGAGCATGTTGAAGTTGCTGGACAGCCCAATGCACTAGTAGGAGTACAAGTTGAAGTTGCTGGACAGCCCAACATTTGTGTAATAGGTGTACAGGTAGAAGTGTTATGACAGCCCAATGCACTAGTAGGGGAGCATGTCGAAGTTGAAGAACAGCCATACATAGAAGTTGGTGCAGGGCATGGTTGCCAAGAAGTATTACCACAAGTTTCAATTGATGATGTGCAATGATAAACACCTGTTGG
>JADGBW010000038.1:12046-25929 GCA_015231305.1 Magnetococcales bacterium
GTTGGAGTACATGTTGATGTAGGAGGACAGCCCAATGCACTTGTTGGAGTACATGTTGAAGTAGAAGGACAACCTAGAGCACTAGTTGGAGAGCATGTGGAAGTAGGGGGACAGCCAAACATAGAGGTGTGTGGAGGGCATGGTTGCCATGAAGTATTGCCACATGTCTCGATCGATGATGTACAGTAGTGAACTCCAGTTGGGCCAGCTAAATGAGCAGCATCTTGCTTATTGTTAGCAGGTGTTGGACATGTTGAAGTTGAAGGACAACCCATTGCACTTGTTGGAGTACATGTTGATGTAGAAGGACAACCCACAGCACTAGTTGGAGAGCATGTTGATGTAGAAGGACAACCCAATAAACTAGTAGGAGTGCAGGTAGAAGTTGAAGGGCAACCAGGCATCGCTGTATTTGGTGGGCATGGTTGCCATGCAGTATTACCACAGGTTTCAATTGATGATGTGCAGTAATGAACACCAGTTGGACCTACTTTATTAGAAGCCCCTAACATTTCATTGTTAGGTGTACATGTTGAAGTGTTAGGACACCCATCTGATAAAGTTGGTGGAGTACAAGTTGATGTAGCAGGACAACCCAATGCGCTTGTTGGTGTACAAGTTGAAGTAGCAGGACAACCGAACATAGAGGTATGAGGAGGGCAAGGCTGCCATGCAGTATTGCCACACTGTTCTGGTGTCATGGTGCAATAATGAACCCCTGTTGGTCCTACAATATGCGCAGCAGCTTGAGGAGTGGCCCCCATCATTTTATTGCGCATTACAGGTGGCTTTATGCCATCAAAGTAGTTGTTATTGAAATCAAAATATGGGCGGCCTAAATCTAGATGGGAAAAATCCTGCCCACAAATTGGAGACAATGCAGTTTCACATCCATCGTACCTTGATGGGCAGTTTTGATTAAAGGTAAATGGTGATGGGCAATCCTTAAAATGTAAGGTGAGAGGTGTAGGGCAACGTATAGGTTGAGTGACACATACTGATGTTTCAGGGAAACAGAATTGTGATATAGGCATTGTTAAATCCTCTATATTATTTAGTTAAATTCTTATTAAGATAAAATGTTTGAAAGATAAAAAATCGTATTGTTATGAAATAACAAAAATCAACATCAATCGTGGTTTTTACCACAGCTACATTTTGTCTTCTGTGGGGTTGCTGGTGTTGAGCCTTGTTGTGGCTGTTGTTGCTGACCATATGCAGCTATTTGACAACGTGGATATTTACTTTCTGGTACACAGTGGGCTACTGAGTCATGCCCAGTATTCGAAAATTGATGCCTGTATTGTTGTTGGCCGCCTTGATATTGAGCTGCTGCTAATTGAGCTTGATATTGCTGCCAAATATCACCCTGAAAATATGCATTGGCAGGGGTTGGGCTAGGATGTGGTGTGGGGTTTGATTCTACCTTTGCTTCGGGTTGTTCTTTACGTTTAATTTCGGAGTCACGGTTAACCCAAAAATAAGTAGGGGCAAATGGGTTTTCTGGACTGGTAATCTCTTTTTTAAAAATTATATCATCTTCAGGAATGTCTATATGATCGCTAAGTTCTAAATTCATATAGATCCTAAGGTGTTTTTCTAATGAAGATTGACCTGGATAACCAACTAACAACATTACGTTAGGAGGGTTGTTAGGGTCAGTAACTACGCCTGCCACAAAATCCTTACTATCCTTTTTCACTAATTGCTTTACTACCATAATTAAAACCCCCTTTACTATTGTTAGTAATAATAATAGCTACCCCGACTTCAGTAATATTAATAGTTGTTCTATTTATGTCAACCAAATAAAATGTAAATACAATATTAAGTTATTTTAAAAATTATAAAAATAATATAAAACTGTATTTATAAATTATTAAAATAATATACTATCAAATTAATATCTGTTGTTTGCAAAACCTCTAATGTGAAAAAAGTTTTTTGATGGTATGCGTTAAGATGTATTGCAGATATAAATAAGCTGAAGCTGGGTATGGTGTATAAATTTGTTATTATTCAATATATTGTAAGCATAAATTATTAAATAATTTGTGCCTTATTGTATGAGTGGTAGGGGGGTAGAATAGGTTTTGAGGTTAGTTAAAATGGTAAAAAATTATTGAAAAGTGATTGGCACAATAATTTGAAAGTTGAGAAAATGGATTTTTTTTGTGCCGCTTATTTTTACTGTATTATTGTGATTTATTAAAAAATTTGTTTATGAGTTTTTAGTTTGTAGTAGTCTGCAATTAGGTGATTACAATGGCTTGTAAGTTACATACTATTTGTTATTAACAGCAAATTTGCTATTTTTTATCCATAATTTACATAAACTTAACAAGCTTTCAACCTCTTCTCTTTCAACATCTGGTTTATATGGCGCGGTAATTAGTATTTTTCCCATACCGTATTGAAAGCTTAATTTATTGTCAGTATCTTTATTAGGGTTGAGTGTGTCTAAAAACTGCAACCATTTCTCTCCTGTTAAACCTGCTGCTAGCTCTCTTTTTTGGCTTGATATAACCACCCTACGTAATAGTATTGATATTTCTTGAGCTAACTCACCATGGTTTCCAGTTTTTTTGTAGTTATCTTCAAGTTTATTTAGCTTAGCAAGTGCCTCTCTTTTTAAAGCCCCTTTTTTATACCAACGCCAAAACAGATAAATTAACCCGGCTAATACTGTAACCAACCCAACTAAAAACCACCACCCAGGGGCAAGAGGCCACCAAGATATAGCTTGTGGTAGGTGAATGTCATGGAGGGGTAGGGGGTGGTTTTGTGTAGGGTTCATAACTATTTTTGCTAACTCTGAAATGCAGTTTTAATAGTATTTATGGCATCATCTGGGGTAGCGATGGTTAAAAAATAGCCATTTAACTTCTTGCAGAGGTTTTGCAGATGTTCTTGTCTTCTGTAAAACTGAGACTGGTAATGTTTGCGGCTCTTTTGGTTTTTGGTGTTGAGAAGCTGCATACCTTGACCAAAATCTACCGGATAAAGCCCTGGCTGCGGTAAAGACTGCTCAAGAGGATCATAGTGAGATATTATTACCATCTCATTATTTTTAGCAAGTTTCTTTAAGTGTGCCTCCCCTGTTTGGTTGAGGTTGCGAAAATCGCTTAAGAGAAAAATTTGACTACCCGGTTTTGTTACCCGTCTTAGACGTACTAGAGAGTTGGTCATTATCGTCTCTCCATTTTCTAATCCCAAATCTCTGTTCTCAAATCTCTCCTTAGCTGCTATACTTAATGTATGGATAAACCTTAAAACAGCTTTGTCACCAGTTGTTGGGCGTAACTCCCAATTTTGTTTTTCAGAAAAAACAAGGCCACCAATGCGGTCGTTATTATGCTTTGCAGCCCAAGCAATATAAGCAGCAACTCTTGCTGCCTGTACCGATTTAAAGCGACCCCGTGTAGCAAAAAACATGGGAGAACGAAAGTCTACCCAAATAAGAATAGAACGTTCTCTCTCTTCTTGAAACAGCTTGGTGTATGGTTTGCCGGTACGAGCAGTAACCCGCCAATCCATATGTCGGGCATCGTCCCCACTTTGATAAGGGCGGCTTTCAGCAAAGGTCATGCCTCTACCGATATATGGGGAAATATATTGGCCACTCTGTGAAGAGCGTATCCTTGTGGGTTTTAACTTTGTCCCTTTGGCCTCATGGTGCAGAGCTATTAACTCTTTTGCATTAACCTTTACTGGGCTTCCTTTTAAGGGAGCGGATATTGTTCTTTTCCCACTTAAAAAACGACTGCTAATACTCACGGCACTGGAACAGAAGCTAATAGTTGGCTAATAAAATGATCTGTTGTAATTCCCTCTGCTTCAGCTTCAAATGTTAACAATATCCTGTGTCTTAGAACGTCATACGCTAAAGTTTGAATATCTTCTGGGCTTACAAAGTCTCGCCCTTCTAACCATGCATTTGCTCTGGCGCAACGGTCCAGTGCAATTGTTGCTCTGGGACTAGCTCCAAATTGGAGAATATTAGCATATTTACCCCCAAGCATGCTGGGGTCTCTTGTAGCCATAATTATCTGTAACAGATAGGTCTCAAGATTTTCAGACATATGCAGGTCTAACACTTCTCGCCTTGCAGCAAACAGAGTTTCTTTATCAATAGCATCTCCTTTAGCCAAAGACTCCTCACCCCTATTTTCCTTAATCTCTTCTCTTACTAGCTGTAATATTTTTCTTTCGCTTTCATAGTCGGGATAGTCAATATGTATTAACATTAAAAAACGATCGAGTTGTGCTTCGGGTAAAGGGTGAGTCCCTTCTTGTTCTATTGGATTTTGGGTAGCCATTACCAGAAACATATCTGGCAGTTGGTAAGTTGTGGAACCAACTGTTATCTGTCTCTCTCCCATTGCTTCTAAAAGGGCTGATTGTACTTTTGCAGGGGCGCGGTTTATCTCGTCAGCTAAAATTAGGTTGTGAAACAGAGGGCCGGGTTGAAATTTAAAGGTTCCCTCTTGTGGGCGAAAAATATCTGTGCCAGTTAAGTCAGCCGGTAGTAGGTCTGGGGTAAACTGAATACGTTGAAAATCACCATCAATACCACTGCTCAACACCTTAATAGCTCTTGTTTTAGCTAAACCAGGTGCTCCTTCAACTAATAGATGCCCATCAGCTAACAGAGCTATTAAAAGTCGTCTTACTAGGGTCTCTTGACCAATAATTCTGTTGCTAACATTTGTATAGAGGTCTTGTAAAGCTTGGGTTGTAGACATTGTTTATACGTTAACCTAAAAAAATTAATTAACAATTATATTTATGAATTAAAAACTTGCATAAAATGAAGAACTTATTGAAGGGGGCTTGTCTCAATAAGGGTGGAGAACCTTCAAATAAAGTCTCATATGTGAATTAGTCAGATTTTTAAATTCACAAAAGTATCTTTAATTGTGTTGGTTGTACTATTTTTCTTTTTTGTTGTGCAAGGTTTGTCTCACTGCCTACTATATATTTCTTTTTTCGAAAATGATGTGGTATAATTGTAAGATTAATAATAAGTTATTGATTTGCACAGGTTTAACATAATGTTCATAAAAAAATGGCTAAAAATATGGGGCTTAACTAGCCTTTGTCTTTTATATTCTGGTACTGCCAACGCAACTGCTGAAAAACCGTTGGCACTGTTTTACATTTCAGTTCAAGAGGCCTTAGCCTCTAATAATCAAATTAAACAAGCTGAGGCTCGCCTAGCCGCAGCTATGACGCTATACGATCAAGCAAAAGCTGTTATTATGCCGTCTGTATCTTTAGATTGGCAGTCATCATATACCAACAGTGACTGGGATAGCGGGAGTTCAAACTACGATCCCCACGCCCTATCTATCACCGCTAGTCAAACACTTTTTAATCTTTCTGCCATTCGAGAGTTAGACCGTGTTGACCCCGAGGTAAAAGCTTTAGAGCGAGATTTAGAAGGAGTAAGGCAGCAGGTCTATTTTGCTTTGATTCATGCTGCAACTGCGCTTATTGAATCAAGAGAAGTTGCAAGGTTGGCGAAAAGTAACCTTGAAGTTACAGAGCATCATTTAGAGGCAACTAGAGCTAGATTTTCAGTTGGTGAAGTTACAAAAACCGACGTTAGCCAAGCAATTTCTAGAGTTGCTATTGCCAAGGCTGCCTGGGTTAGGCAAAAAGGCGACAGTATAATTGTTGAAGCCAAATTTCAAGAAATTGCTGGTATCCCTTTTCCCGACGGCCTGAAAATACCTCTTGTATTCTCAAAACTGCCTACTGAAAATTTAGAAAAGTTGATACCAATAGTTAAAGCTCGTCCGGATATTATTTCTGCTCAATATAGGCTAGAAGGAGAGAAACAGTTAATTGCAGTAAAAAAAGCTGGCCACTATCCCACACTATCTCTACAAACAAGTGGCTCTAGAACCTGGAACTCTGCCACCACCACAACAGATAATGAAGTTGATGCTTTTTCTGTATCTATTTCAGCTTCTCTTCCATTGTATTCTGGCGGTTTAACAACTGCACAGATAAAACAAGCACAATCTAGTCGAGATAATAAACAGGCAGACTTAGACCTATTACGTCTGCAAGCAGTGCGGGAGTTAAAGCAGGTGCTTGCTAAAATACAGAGTGCAAAAGCAACTGATGCAGCCTTAAAAACTGCTGTAACAGCAGCCCAAGAGGCTAAAGATGGTGTGGATCAAGAATATCAGGTTGGCTCACGAACATCTTTAGATCTACTAGATGCCCAAAATGAGCTTTTTTCAGCCCAGACAGAGCAGGTAAAAAGCCAGTTTGCTGTTAACCTTGCCATGTTTGAACTTTTACAAGTGTTAGGAAAGCTCACTCCACAAGGTGATGGGTTTGACCTTATTTTAAATAATGAGGAAGGTGTCCCCCAATCTATGGCTCATGATGAGGAGTCAACACCACAGATAGTAGATCAAATTAACACTCTCTTTCCAGTTGTAAATGATGATCCGAGCTGGACTGTACAAATTGCCGCTTTGTATAATGAAAAAGAGGCTGTAACAGTACGAGACAGTATAAATAAAAAAGGTGGGGAGATGTTTATTCAACAACGTGTAGATAAAAAAACAGGCAAAACTCTCTACTTGGTTAGGTTTGGTCACTATAAAAATAAAGAGCATGCAAGTGTTGCAAGAAAGGATTTCAGCAATAAATTTAAACGTGATGCTTTTGTTACAACTTTTATAAAATAGGTCGTAAAATATATATTTGGTAAAACAGTTAACTATATGGCTTCTTATCCATCAACTACCATCGACTTTCTCAGGCATGGCGAGCCCCAGGGGGGATCAAAATATCGTGGTACTCTAGACGACCCTCTCTCTGATATTGGCTGGGAGCAGATGCAAAAAACTATTGATAACTATCCTGCTCCATGGCAAAAAATAGTTAGCTCTCCTCTTAAACGCTGTTCACAATTTGCTAAAAAAACTTCTGAAGCTCTCTCTATACCTCTTGAAATAGAACATGATTTTCGAGAGATGAATTTTGGGCTTTGGGAGGGGAAAACTCGCAAGGAACTTCTAGATGATGAGTTGTATAGTGAACATGTGCAAAATTTTTGGCGTAATCCAAGAGATCACACTCCACCACAAGGAGAGCCAATAGAAGATGTTCACAATAGAATAACTAAAGCATGGCAAACAATGCTCAGTAACTCTGAAGGTGATCATATTCTATTTGTAGCTCACAGTGGTGTTATTCGTGTAACTATTGGTATGTTGCTTGGTATCCCTCTTGAAAATCTCTCCAGGTTGTTAATTCCATTCGCTGCTATGTCTCGTGTAAGAATCGATCATATAGGAGATACACCAATACCACGCTTACTATTTTGGCATATTGGTGGAGCCGAATAATATTATTTAGCCAAAAATATTTTAATTTTCGCTTTTACACCAGTTATGCCAAAGTTTTCTATATATTTTTTCAACTTGGGCAGTGTAAAGAGGTGAGTTTCCCAACACTGAAGATTCAAAACGTTTTCTTAATTGCGATCTTAAAATAGCCAGTGAGTCAATATCTTTAGCAAACCTTTGGGCGCGTTCTATATAGTCAGCCTCATCTGTAGCACACCAGTCATGTAGATCAATAGCTTGTAATATTCCCCCTGAAACTCTACATGTACTTTTATTTAAGCAGGTTAAAACTGGTACTCCCATTTTTAAAGACTCTAATGTTGTAACTCCACCATTATGTGGGAAAGGGTCTAACATTATGTCTATTAAATTATAAGCCAAAAGGTGTTTGGTTGGTGAACTTCTTCCCATAGTCATTATACGTTCATTAGGTATGCCTTTTTTATTGAACTTTGTTTTTAATGCCTCTGTTTGGCTTGGCGAATCTAGCTGAGGAGCTTTGAATAGTATTTGAGAGTTAGGAACTCTTTGAAGTATTTTAGCCCAAGAAGCATAAACAGCATCACTGTTTTTTTCCAATCGATTAAACGCTCCAAATGTCACATTTTTTGTCTTTGTAGCTGGTAACAAGTTGATTTCTGGAAATTGAATGTTTGAATCAGAATTAAGATGCAGCATACAAGGAAGATCAATAATATGTTCACTGTATATTTCTATTTCAAATTTAGGAATAAATACAGGGTCAGAAAAGAGGTAGTCCATAGCTTTCATACCTGTGCCATGGGGGTAACCCCAGGCTGTTATCTGTATGGGAGCTGGTTTGTGGGCAAAGCTTAATAAGCGGTTTCCCCTACTATGACCTGCTAAATCCACAAGAATATCTATGCCATCTTTATAAATTTGTTCTGCTAACTCAGTATCATTTAAATGGGTAGTTTGCAGCCATCTAAATGAGTGTATTTTAAACTTTTTTGTTACATCGTCATGGTCTAAATTACCTACGTAGCAGTATATTTCAAATTTGTCAGGATTATGGTTAAATATAACTGGTCCAAATATTGAAGCAGCCGAATGATGTCTAAAGTCAGACCCTACATAGCCTATCCGTAACTTTCGTGTTGGATTTTTAGAGTTTTTAAACGTTGTGAAATAATTTTGAAGAGGATCGGCATATTTTTTTGCCCACTCTTTGCGAATTTTTTGCAAATAAGCAGTGTTTGAAATAGTAAGTAAATCTGTTGTGAAAATCATGTTGCTATGTGCTACTGGATAGTCAGGTTTTATAGTGAGAGCTTTTTTAAAGTATAAAATAGCCTCATCAATTTTTCCTTGGTCTTTAAGTGCAGCACCTAAATTATTATAAAGTTCTGCGCTGTCTGGTTTAATAGCGATAGCTTTTTTATAACAATTTATTGCTTCATCCAATTTTCCAATTATTGTGTAGACAACTCCTAAATTTATGTGTAGTTCAAAAATGTTAGGGTTGATGTTGATTGCTTTTTGAAAGTTAGCAATTGAAAGGTCAAAGTTTCCTTGGTCTTTATATACATTTCCCAGGTTATTATAAACGATAACATTGTTGGGAAGGCAAGCTAGCGCTTTGTTAAAACAAGTAATAGCACTATCTAGTTTACCTTCTTCGTGTAATAAATTTCCCAGATTATTATATGCATCTACATGGTCAGGCTTTATGGCTATTATTTTTTCGTAGTATATAATTGCGTCTTGTATATTTTTTAGTTTAGTAAAAATAGTCGCTATATCGAAATGAGCCTGTATATTGTTGGGAGTTATGGATATTACTTGCTTATAACACTCTATTGCTTCTTCCCATCTTTCTTGGCCTTTTAAAATAGTGCCAAGGTTAAGTTGTGCGTCTGCATAGTCTGGTTTAGCTGTTATAGCTTTTTTAAAACAGTTAATAGCTTCAACTATTTTGCCATTACCATATAAAATAGTGCCATAGTTACCTAAAGCTATAAAGTTGTCTGGTTGTATTTTTAGTACTTTTTGATAACAAGCTTCAGCTTCATTTAATCTTCCAGCATTATGAAATGATACACCTTTTATTAAAATATCTTCCATTTTATTTACAGTCTGTTTAAAATTAGTAAACTATCACAAATATAAATCAATTTGTGTCGGATGTTTTCATTATATAGCGTTTAAACAATTAATATATAGTCATTAAATTATTGACTGTTTCAAATAAACCCTAACGTTTATTATTAGTAGTAGTGGCCTTTAATAATGTAAAATAATGTTGAAATTTTAAAATATTTTTTTTCTTAATAATCAGATTGACGGTCTTAAATAAAAAGTCAGGATTCTTTTTAAATTGGTAATTATTAGTGTATGATGTTCGTATACTTGTGAATGTGTGTAATTTGTCCTGTTACGGTAGGTTACATACTTTTTGTTACTGGTTTTTCAGTAGTGTATTTTTTGTCCGAGGGAAGAGTGGGAGGACGATTTAGATGAAACAAATTAAAAGAATAACAAAAATTAACATAACAAACGGTATGTTTTGGATAGCAATACCGGATGTGGATCTCTATATGCTCTGCGGTTGTCCGGCAGACTCTGTAAAACATCTGATGAAGCGAGGTTTAATTGTTAGTACAGAGCAAGATGGGGCAACTTTTGAAACTGGACCTAACACAATTTTGTTATCAGATGTTTTAGTACAAAATGGTCATTTTTCTAATTTGGCAGAGTTTCCAGTTCTGCAAATGCTCTATCGGCAGGGCATGATAATACCCAACCATCCTAATAACACTGGGGTTAAACCACGGTTAATTGGTGCACCTGACCAAGTCCAAGCACAAATGGGCTACATATACCGTGGTAATTACGGTTTGATCTCCAAAGAGGAGATTATGGAAGCAGGTATATCTGATGAACAAGCCGATGAGATGATGCGGTTAAAATTGAAGTTTGCCTTTGGCAGTATCCGCCCATCAGACAGCTTGTTAGATACCCTCCCTTTAGAGAACGATACAATTGAAATTTGCAAAGGGGTTTCAATTCGTAGAGTTCAACTAAATATATTTGAAATCAGCTATATGGATGAGACCGTATCTGTTGATTTAAACCTAGCAACTGGTGAAAGCTACACACCTCCATACCCCTTAGGTCAATATCAATTTAAAAGAGAATATTTTGGCGTTATTCACTCTGGTGAAGGTGATGGTTGGGATATCAACCGCCCCTGTATGTCCAGTATTCTCATGTATCAAGGGCACTTATACCTAATAGATGCTGGTCCTAATATTCTCTATAGTTTAGAAGCCTTGGGCATTGGTATTAGTGAGATTAAAGGTATTTTTCACACTCATGCCCATGATGACCATTTTTGTGGAATTACAGCACTCATTAGAGCTGGTCATAGAATAAAATATTTTTCTACACCACTTGTAAGAGCTTCAGTCGCAAAAAAACTTGCTGTTCTTCTCTCAATAGAAGAGGAAGATTTTTATCACTATTTTGAGACACACGATTTAAAAGCTGATGAATGGAATGATTTTGAAGGTTTAGAAATTAAACCGATGTATTCTCCTCATCCAGTTGAGACCAATATCTTTATTTTCCGTACTTTAGCTGAAGATGGCTACCATTCTTACGCACATTATGCCGATATTGTCTCATTGAATGTTCTTGAAGGTATGATAGACAAAGATAAAGAAAAACATGGAGTTTCAAAAGAGTTTTTTGAACAAATACAAGAAAAATATAAGCTACCATCTAGTCTGAAGAAAATTGATATTGGTGGTGGCATGATTCACGGTTTTGCCACTGACTTTAGAGGGGATAAATCAAAAAAAATCATCCTTTCTCACAATTCAGCTCCACTAACAGGTGAGCAACGTAAAATAGGTTCTAGTGCCTCTTTTGGAACCACAGATATTTTAATACACGATTATACCGAATCTGCTATGCGAGTGGCCTTCGATTATATGTGCTCTTATTTTCCTGATGCACCACAAAATCAGATTAGAAGCCTTTTAAACAATCAAATAATAACTTTTAACCCAGGAAGCATCATCTACAAAGAACAAGAAATAAGTGATGATATTTATCTTGTTCTAACCGGAACAGTCGAGACACTGCAAGGTGGCATGGGGGTCTCATGTGTCCTATCTGCTGGTAGTTTACTGGGAGAACTATCTTGTTTATATCGTAGTATCTCTCAACAAACCTATAGGGCATCTAGTTTTGTAAGGGCTGTTCGTTTGCCTGGTCGCCTCTACCTTGGCTTTGTGACAAAGAACAACTATTACGCCCAGATCAAAGCTATACATCAACTGCGTGAATTCTTGCAAAATACAGAGCTATTTGGTGAAGCAATTTCCTATCCTAAACAGAGCCAAATTGCTCAATCATTAGAGGTAATAAATTATAAAGCTGGAAAGTTAATTAAACAGAACGGCAAACACTCCTTAAACCTTATTAAGTCTGGTCAAGTATCTTGTATGGTCGGTGATGATATAATTGAATCTTTAGGTCCTGGAGAATATTTTGGTGAAGAATCGGCTCTGTTTGAAAGACCTCAAACATATGATGTGAAAACTGATGATGATGTAGTAATTTATAAAATTCCATCAGAGTTGGTTAGAGATATTCCTATTGTACGCTGGAAGCTACTTGAAAGATCAGAGAGACGTCGTCGTTCTATTTTAAACCCAGATGTAAATACTTCTACAACTTTACTTTGGCGTGATGCTTATAGGGTAGGAGTTAAGAGCCTTGATGATAGACACCAGGAGCTGTTTGACTTAGGAAGCGATTATTTAACAATAGCAGCGGATGAGTCTGCAAAGGCATCTAAGCAAAAATCCAGCTTGAAAAAGTTTATAAAACATATGGAGTCAAGTTTCAAAGAGGAAGAGAAACTTTACAATAAAGCCCCTGAGCTAGAAATAGCCAGCCACAAGAAGAAACATAAAGTTATCCTTGATACATTTCAGGAGATGTTAACATTAATTGAAACTCATCCGACAACAGTTGCTAAGCAGTTCTCACGATATTTTCACAGCAGGTTGGTCAAACATTTTTTAACTGATGATCATCGTTGTGGAGCTATTTTAAATGCAATGGAGATTTTTTAAACAAGAAAGCACTCTTTACAAATTATGTAAGAGTGTCTGAAAATGATGAAATATTTAGGCTTTAGTTTATGAACAATAAATATCTTGGTCATATAGTAATTTTTCTTGTTGCAACTCTGTTTGTCTATATTTTTTCTATTTCTCCTTCATTGACCAAAGCTAAAGCTGTGGTTACTTATCAGCAAGAGAAGGGGGACGAGCTTTTAGTACGCATTAAAGTCTGTCCCCCTTTTTGGTTTGATGACAATAGCAGTAAAAATAGTGAATTAAAAACTCTTTATCGTCAAACTCTTACACAGTTAATTAAAGATAAATCTACCTCAAATGTAACTCCAAAAACATGGAAAGTGCAGGCTATATCATTAGACTCAGAAAATATGATAAAAGAGGATTATGTTGCTGATGGTCGTTGTAATGATTTGTCAACTAAATTACAAAATAAAATTGAAAATAATCAATCAAAAGTAGAGACAAACTATATTTCACAACTGTTTCAAGATGATTCAATTTTACGTGTTGGTGTTCGAGATAAGCAGGGATTTATCAGTAAAATTGACCCCAAAACAAGAGAGTGGATGGGGGCTGCAATAGAGTTTGGCCGTTTAATTGCCAAAGAGATGGGTAAAACTGCGGTTTTCACTCGCTTAAAAAGCTTGGATTCTCGGTTTACCTCTTTACGATATGGTGTGGCTGATTTGACTATAAGCCTTATTTCTCACACTAGAGAAAGGTCAGAAATTGCCTACCTTTCTAACCCGTACTATACAACTGGCTTGGTTCTTGGCACTTTTTTAGCCGGTGAAGAAGAGCACATGTCACTCACCAGGAGTGACCTTAACTCAGCAAAAAATACTATTGTAGCGGTACATGCTTCTAACAGTGTAAAATTTATTCAAAATAACTTTCCTAAAAGCAATATTGTTACCGCCAACACTAGTTCAGAAATTCCAGCTTATGTTAATGAGCTAATGGCTGACCCTAGTAGAGAAAATATTTA
This sequence comes from Magnetococcales bacterium, assembly GCA_015231305.1. Classification (GTDB taxonomy): domain Bacteria; phylum Pseudomonadota; class Magnetococcia; order Magnetococcales; family JADFYX01. The sequence goes on from JADGBW010000038.1 coordinate 25,525, forward strand.
TTTTATAACTGATGAGCTAATCGCTAGCCGTTGGCCAAATAGCCGGATTGTATATCTTAATGAAAAGCGGTTGTTAACCAATAATGATGAATATGTAGTTGCCACGGGAGATATCAAATTATTAGAAGGGATTAATAGAGTTATTGCTAGAGGAGGAGTTGATAAGCTTTATTTGAGATCTACAAAAAATGCCAAATATCCTTGAGCTTTAAAATATAACCCCGACATTCATATAAGCACTATTTTTTGATACTTCTACTGAAACTGCTTTATCTTCCATCATAAAAAGATCGTGCACAAATAGCCCTAAGAAATTTCCTACTGATACACTGACTAGCTGATCAGCAAAAGAGTGCCCGCCCTGTTGTACTCTTATTAAAGCATATGATGATGCAAATACATAGT
>JADGBW010000151.1 GCA_015231305.1 Magnetococcales bacterium
ACCACTTCTATCTCTTCATCCACAACTTCATCATCAGCGGCAGATTCAAAGGCATCAATCTCTGCGTCTATCTCAGATGCAACAGCAGGTGCGGGAGCCTCAGCATTTGGAGCTAGTGGTGTTGGATCAAGCACAGGCTTGTTAACTCTAATATTCATAAACTTAAGAATATCTTCATCAATCATTAATAGCCCTTCAAGTGTTGCGATCATAGGACCACCACCCTCTAGGATATTAAAAACGTAGTAACCTTTGTTGGTTTTTTTAACCGTGTAGGCCAACTGACGACGGCCCCAAAGTTCGGTTTGTAGAATTTTTCCGTTGTTGTTGGTGATGATCTCGTTTATCCGTTTTGTAACAGATTCGATCTGTTCGGTGGTAAGATCTGGACGGATGACAATAATGGACTCGTAATAGGCCATAGCGCTCCCTTGTGAGTTTAAAAAGTTTACTACTAAACAAGATATATATCTTATATGTTAGCAGCAGCCCCCCGAAATTGTTAGTCTCTCATGGGAGCAAAGGATTATGTAATAAATCAGAGCCAGACAATATGATGGATTAATAATGAAAAATCAAGATATTAAATTTGTTTCGCTAAAAAATATTGCCACTCCTACTGGCGTACAGTTTTTCTTTACCACTCGCAAAGGAGGTGAGAGTGAAGATGGTTATGGTGGGTTAAACTTAGGGTTACATGTTGGTGATGATCCCCAAAAGGTAAAAAACAATAGACAAGCAGTGCTAAAAGCTCTGTCGCCATCAGTAAAAGAGCTATGTTTTATAAATCAGGTCCATGGCACTAAAACAGTTGTTGCACCATTTACTTTTAACAATACACCAGATGCCGATGCACTGGTTACCAACAAAAAAAATATTGCTATTGGTGTTATGACAGCCGACTGCGTACCTATTTTATTTGCTGATGTCGAAAACCAAGTTGTGGGGGCAGCCCATGCGGGATGGCGAGGGGCAGAAGCGGGAATTATTGAGTCTTGTATTAAAAAAATGCAACAACTTGGGGCAAAAAAAGAAAAAATTTTTGCCGTTATTGGTCCGGCAATTCACCAAGAATATTATAGTGTTGATGCTAAATTTAGAGACCACTTTATTGCTCAAGATAAAAATAAAACTGGCTTGGGTTGCCAAAGATTCTTTTCTTATGACTCTAAAAAAGCTACAATCTCCTTTGATTTGCCCGGATATGTACGGGACAGACTGGTATGTATGCAACTACTAACAGATAATATTGTTGATATAAATTTGTGTACTTATCACCATGATAACTTATTCTTCAGCCATCGTCGCACGACTTCCAGAGGTGAGGGAGTTTGTGGTCGTCAGATGGGGGGAATTTATTTGTGTTAAATAATAATAATATGCACCGATTTTTCTTAGTTTTTGCCCTTTTGTTTTGTTTGATAGCTTGGAGTAGCCCTACTGAGGCAGCTTATAAAATTTCAATCAAAACCGAGCGATTAATATATAAAGTAGCCAGACAAGAAGGTGTAGACCCCTTTTTGTTACGCTCTATGGTGGCTGTAGAGTCTGCTTTCAACCCTCGTTCTGTATCAAAAAAAGGTGCTGTTGGCTTAATGCAGTTGATGCCAAGGACAGCAAGATCGTTAGGGGTAACTAACCCATATAATCCAGAACAAAACTTAAGAGGCGGAGCCAGATATTTAAAACTTATGCTTAAGCGTTTTTCTGATGTACGCTTGGCTCTTGCTGCTTATAATGCTGGACCGTCTGCTGTAAGTCGTTTTGGTGGTATTCCCCCTTATATTGAAACAAAAAAATATGTGTTGAATGTTCTGCGTATTTTTTCTGAGTTTAAACCTGGCGGAAATACAAAGCCCAAGCGTATCTATCGCTATAACAAACCCAACGGCACATTGGTGCTCACCAATAAACGTCCTTTAGTTACAGCTGCTGCTGGTTGGAAATATAACCGACCATACCTTAGTAGTAAAAATACTCCTCATATATCAATTAAACGCCATTTTTCTAAAAAGCTAAAAACTGCTAGAATGGCCCCTGATATTCCAGCAAAACCCAGGTTGAAACATACCTATAACATGACATCTACCAGGGTTCCGCAACCTACCCCACAAAAGCGGCGAATCATTTTAGCCTCTGCTGAACCAGAGGTGGCAATGCCAGATAAAACCATTATGGTTGTAAGAGAAAAAGTGGGTAACATTCCCATTATCCGTCTATCTCGCCAATAATCTTTTCTCAAATAATTTTTTGTTATAGAATTAGGCAAAAAATTATTTCAAGTGGTTGTGCCAGTGAAGTGGGAATAAATGCCGAAACTTGGATAATGGGAAGAGGCTAGCTGTTTCCTGTTTGGGTTTTATTGAAATAACTCAAATTTACCTACTTATTTTTTTTTGGGATAACCGTGTGTACCATCACAAATAGGGGCTGTTTGGGTGCGACCACACGCACAAATTGGTACAGTTTTGTCTGCTTCTAATGTTATGGAAGGTGCTTTACGACATGGTGGACCTTCTGAATCGTCACAAATAGGAGCGGTCATACTTTCACCACAAGTACAAATACGGTGAGTACCCGCGGTAAGCCTGACAATGGTAGGATGCATATTTGACATAATTTTATAGCTCACAAAATGATAAATATATATTTGGCAGTTAGCAGTATTTATTTTGCAACCATCAAATATGGGTATAATGGTAATAGCTTTGAATGTAACAAACCAAAACCTGGACAAACAACTATATTTGGCCAAAATTTCTCGGCAACAAATTGATAGGTGTTTAAGCTTACTTCAAGAATCAAGCAAAACTGGTTCCAACACTGCTAACGAAACAGTATTAGATAGCAATAAAACGCCGCGGCCTTCAGCAGTATTGTTGCCTCTATTACAACGTGCTGACGGCTGGCATATTTTATTTATACGCCGTTCCCAAGCAGTGTCTAGTCACAAAGGCCAAATAGCTTTTCCGGGTGGGTGCTGGGAAGATACCGATGAATCTCTATTGCAAACAGCACTGCGTGAGACAAGAGAAGAGTTGGGAGATACAATTAGACCGATACATATGTTAGGTAGTTTGCCCAGTGTAACAACTCACTCAACTGGTTTTATAATTTACCCCTTTGTTGGTATATTAGAAGAGCCACTTAATCTTGTACCTGATAGCAGAGAGGTTGCAGAGGTGCTAACCTTACCATTAACTGTTTTTATTAATCCTTCTGCTTATGATCCGGTAGAATATGACGTTGGCGAAATAAATGTGTGGGGTGCAACAGCTAGAATTACCCACCAATTTTTAACTTGTTTACACTAGGTTTAAGGTTTTTGGATAAGATTTTGAACTCTGGAGAACTATTGTGAGAATTTTTCTACAGATACTTTTAGGTGCAGTTGCCATAGCCGCACTGCTCCATGGTTTACGAAAATTATGGCAAAGCCGTAAAGGCGGAAATGGGTTTGGTGATGTCGCCAACGATTCTGACTATATTGATGATGGTCAAAGACAGCCTTTAAACGAAGATTTTTCTAGCTGGGTTAAAAGCACAAATGGAAGGCTTACAATAATAATCCTTACCATATCACTGTTTTTAATGGCTGTTGATCGTATTATTTCTGTGGGTGATAAAATACCGGTGGACTATACCCCAGTACCCCAACAAACATCTGTGGTCAATAAATAAGGCATTAATAATAAATGATCACAAAAGATAAAGAACGAGCAGACCTTCTGGCTGCATTTAGACATTTAAACCCAGCCAATAAGCTCACCCTTATACAGTTTGCCAAATTTTTACAATCACAGCAGACCGAAGGCGAAAAACCAATTAGCCAAGAACCCCTAGACCTACCAAAGCCAGCTGACGAATCAGCAGTAAAGGCCCTAAAACGCTTAAAAAGAAGTTACCCCATGATAGATGCCGATATGAGCCTGCTAGACGATGCTTCTCGCCTATTAATGGAAAAAATCACCGGAACCCCAGACCAAGAAGTAATAGAAAAATTAGAAGCTCTTTTTGTTGAGCGATTTAAAAGCTGGCAACTTGAACAAGAGTAGATAAACGTGTGATAATTGTGGGTGTGAAAAGATGACAACTATTTAACCTAGATTCGGCAGTTGTCTCTTAGTTTCGCCAACGCTGAATCTAGGTTTTCAAGGAAATCCTCTCATGAATATTCAGAGTGAAAAAATTCTGCTCTCCAATAAAGCAGTTCTTGAGACCATCGATGATATGGCAGATCGACTTTACAACGATATTACCCATCCAGAAAAAAGGGTTGTTGTTGGTATTCGTCGTGGTGGTGCTATGGTTGCTCGCCTTTTGTGGGAGAGGTTAAATAAACTATTAGGCCGAGAGCTGCCAATCGGTTTTTTAGATATCTCTTTTTATCGTGATGACCACAATACCGTATCTTCAAATCCTATAATTGGTGCTACTGACTTATCTATGGATATAGATGATAAACGGATTATACTTGTCGATGATGTGCTCTTTACTGGTCGTACTATTCGCGCTGCACTAAATGCTCTTTTCGATTATGGTCGTCCTGAAATTGTCGATCTTTTGGTTCTTGCAGATCGTGGTGGACGACAGCTGCCAATCTCACCCAACTATGCTGGACTTGAGGTTGAATCTGAAGAGATGGAGTCTATTAAACTTTTAAACAATAAAGAGACTGGTTTGGTTTTGGTACGGCGTACTTTAAGTGAGTAGTTTGCGGTATACTGCTTGGTTTAAAAGTAAGCATACAGTCCCTATATTTTGTAAAAATACTTAATTTGGATTGATTGAGAATATGCTAAAATCACAAATTTGGAATCGCAAACACCTACTGGGTATGGCGGATCTCAGCCGAGAAGAGATTATTTCAATTCTCGATACAGCAGCATCATTTCGTGAAGTCAATCGCCGGGATATTAAAAAGGTTCCTACTCTACGGGGTAAGACGGTTATCAACCTTTTTTATGAAAACTCCACCCGTACTCGTACCTCATTTGAGCTTGCAGGTAAACGTATGAGTGCCGATGTAATTAATATGTCGGTGGCATCTAGTTCGGTTAAAAAAGGTGAGACATTAATAGACACCTTGGCAAACCTGGAAGCCATGAACCCGGATGTAGTTGTGGTTCGTCATTCAGAATCTGGAGCCCAAGAATTTCTGGCTAAAAACCTAGATGCAGCCATAATAAATGCTGGTGACGGTAGCCACGAACACCCAACCCAGGCACTGTTGGACCTACTAACGATAGACAACCATTTAGCCTTAATGGGCTGGGAGAGTTTTGAAGGTTTAACAGTGGCAATCTGCGGTGATGTTCTTCACTCTCGTGTTGCCCGATCCAACGCTATTGGCCTTTCTACAATGGGAGCCAATGTCCGTTTTGTAGGCCCCCCTACTCTCATGCCGGCTCAAGTAGAAGAGGCTTTTGGGGTAAGGGTTTTCCATCGTATGGAAGAGGGTATTAAAGATGCCGATGTGGTGATGATGTTACGTTTGCAACAAGAGCGTATGCTCGGTGCATTTTTACCAAGTGTACGAGAATATTATGAATTTTGGGGCCTTAACCACGACCGCCTAGCCCTTGCTGCGCCAAAGGCAATTGTTATGCACCCAGGGCCTATGAATCGTGGTGTAGAGATTACCTCCAAGGTGGCAGACGATCTTAGCCATTCGGTTATTTTAGAGCAGGTAGCTAACGGATTAGCCATTCGCATGGCGGTTTTATACCGTTTATGCGGTGTTGAAGGGTGAGGGTTTAACAATGAAAGAAGCAAGTTTTACCTTAATTAAAGGTGGTAGAGTTATTGATCCTGCCAATGGCATGGATGAAACTGCTGATCTATTAATTGAGGGTAGTATTATCCGCGCTGTGGGTCGGCCTGATATGCCTGCTGAATGTGAAGTAATAAATGCCGATGGTTTAATAGTTGCCCCAGGCTTGGTTGATATGCATGTGCATCTACGTGAGCCAGGATATGAGTATAAAGAGACCATCGCTGGAGGCACAAGAGCAGCAGCAGCCGGTGGTGTTACCTCCATTGCAGCTATGCCCAACACCAACCCAGTTACTGACGACCCTAGTGTGGTTGGTTATGTATTAGATAAGGCAAAAATGGGTGGAGTGGTTAATGTCTTTCCCATTGGTGCAGTTACCAAGGGTTTGAATGGCAAGGAGCTAACAGAAATAGGTCTGTTGATTAAAGCTGGCTGTGTGGCTTTTTCTGATGATGGCAAGGCGATATCAAACTCCAGCGTTATGCGTAGGGCTTTGGATTATGCAAAGGCTTTTAATGCTTTGATAATTCAACATGCTGAAGATCCCGACCTATCAAAAGGTTGTATGAACGAAGGTGTAACTGCCACCAGAATGGGTCTACCGGGTATACCTGCGGAGTCTGAATCCATACTTGTTGATCGTGATATCCGTCTGGTTGAGCTAACAGGCGGTAGATATCATGTGGCTCACCTTTCAACTGCAGGTGCGCTAAATAGTGTTGAGAGAGCCATTAAACGCAACCTGCCAGTTAGTTGTGAAGTTGCCCCCCACCATTTTGCTTTAACAGAAGAGGCAGTTAGAGGTTATAACACAGACGCTAAAATGGCCCCTCCTCTGCGAAATGAGAACGACCGAAATGCAATCCTAGAAGGGCTAGCAAAAGGGGTTGTAGAGGCCATAGCAACGGATCATGCCCCCCACGATGAAGATAGCAAGCGGGTGGAGTTTTGTTGTGCAGCTAATGGAGTTGTCGGTTTAGAAACCATGCTTTGTGTCTCCCTAGAATTGGTACGAGATGGGGTTATGAGCTTAAGTGATTGTTTAGGGGTTATGACCTATAAACCATCGCGCTTGTTGGGTATAAACCGGGGTACGCTATCAATTGGCAGCCCTGCTGATATAGTGCTGTTTGATGAAAAAGAGCAATGGACTGTAGATGCTAATGAGCTTCATGGTAGCACAAGAAATACTGCATTTCATGATCGACTAGTACATGGCAGGGTTAAGCGTACTATTGTAGCTGGTCGTACGGTTTATGAGGATGGGCAGTAGAGATGTGTCAACCTGTTACTTCCCACCAAACTAAAGCTACGGTTTTGTTTAACCAACAGCTAACAAAAACCCAGTTTCTATTAAGGTTGCAGGCTTCTGATGGTATAAAAGAGGCTAAACCGGGTCATTTTATCCACCTAAACTGTCACCCAAGTTTAACCTTACCACGGCCTTTTTCTATTTTAGATACCGATATAAAACAGGGCACATTAGATGTTTTTTATCAAGTTGTGGGTGAGGGAACTCAACACATGGCAGGTTGGCAAGCTGGGTTTGAAACCACTATGTTATCTCCCATTGGTTGTCATTTTACAAAACCAGATTCAGATCAAAATGCACTGTTAATTGCAGGTGGTATTGGATATGCACCATTAGATTTTTTTGCTAGAGAGTTAAAAAAACAAGGGGTTAAAACCACACTTTTACTTGGTATAGAGAGCGACCCCCCTTTTGAGTTAACCTCATCTAGCACTCCCCTACTATCTTATGATCCAATTAAAAACCCACTCTCTATATCTCGTCAGGAGGCAATGGGTATACCTTCTCGTTTATCTTCATTAGAAGAAAAGCCGGGTTTTTATAAAGGTTATGTTACCCAGCTTGCAGCCAAGATATTACAGAAGATGGATACTAAAGAGTGTGAGAATACACGGTTATATGTTTGTGGCCCTACCCCTATGATGAAGGCTGCTGCACTGGTTGCTAGTCAATTTAAAATTGGTGGTCAGGTCTCTTTAGAAGAGCATATGGCTTGTGGTTTTGGTGGGTGTGCTGGTTGTGTTGCGCCTATTAGAGACGCTGATGATAGTTGGAACTACCGTAGGGTATGTACCGACGGCCCGGTATTTGATTTAAATGATGTAGTATGGGAAAAAATATAAAGCGCAAAATCAGTTAAATTAGTGGGGTCCAGGGGAATCATTTCCCTGGTGGGTTTGAGCAACGCCCAAGGTTTTGCAGAAAAGCCGGATTTATCCAGGCTTTTTTTCAACGACAAAAAGTCCCGGCAAGTATATTAGTTAGAAGAGAGCAAAAATCACGTCTTTTTGTGATTTTTGCTCTCTTCTAACGTTCTTTACCTACCTATGGTAAGGTTAAATGCCAATCCACAACATAAAAACAGCAGCCACAACACACAATAAGCAATTTCTTGCTTCACTTAATGTATCAGGGTAAAATCAGTTAGTAAGTGGCTGAGGTTGTTTCATTTATAAAATGCTCAAAAAGTCAAAAGCAAAACCTTGGGAGGGCTTGCAGCCCCCAAACCCCCACGCTTTTTGAAAGCAAAGGCTTAAAAGCAGAACCTTGGGCTTTGCCCAAACCCGCAAGGGAGATAATCTCCCTTGATCCATAATTATAAAAGCTTTTTTTCTTGCTATTTCTAGACCAAAGGAACCCCAACAATGCACCAAGTAACCCCAACAAGAACCTTCATGGGTGGTCTAGATCATAACGATGACCTATTAGCTGCTCTAACAAAAATCTGTCAAAATGAAAATATAAAACTAGGTAAAGTCGAAGCTATAGGAGCAGTAAAAAAAGCTGCTTTGGGCTACTATAACCAAGACAAAAAAGAGTACAGCTATTTTACAATAGATCGCCACCTCGAAATACTTAATTTAACAGGCAATATATCTATAAAAGATGGTAAACCATTTGTACATGCTCATGTAACATTGGCAGATGATCAAGGCAACTCTTTTGGTGGGCATTTAATTCCGGGTACTATAATATTTGCTTGTGAAGCTATTGTTCAAGCCTTTGATGGTCCTGAATTTAAACGTGAAGTGGAGCCTGTTACTGGGTTACCTCTTTGGGAATAATAGATTGTCTTTACCTTTTTTTGTGGAGGCTTTGCCCCCGCATCCCCATTGGGGGAGAAAATCTTACCCAAACCCCCA
>JADGBW010000039.1 GCA_015231305.1 Magnetococcales bacterium
ATTCAACTCAGTTGATATTACCAAAAAAGCCTTTGAAGCAAGACGAATTGACGAAACATTTCATATGGTCTCAATGATAAAATATTCAGTAGGACATATGAATTATCTAACGCAAATTGTCAGAACTTCTCTTGATACACTTGAAAAAGCCAGGTCAGGTTTACAGGTAGGTGAGCTACCCATGAATGTCAGGTCAGTTAAACTAGCTATTTTAGAGTATGAAGGCAGAACTGAACAGTGGATGCGCTTTGCTACAAATGACAATAAAACTGGCCAACAAGTTGATTTAAAATCAGCTCCATTAGACGCTTATTTAACTAAACTAAACAACCAAGAAACAGCCAACCCTCAACAGGTTGCTACTGTTATGAAAAGTTATAAAGATCTGCAATTAGATATTGGTGAGCTATTTGAATTAGCCTCTAAGGGTAATAGTGTACAAACTAAAAAGCTAGAAAAGGTGAGAGCGTCTTGCCAAAAACTGATGGCGAATATAGATAGCGTATGCTAGAGTTACGCCTACAAGGTGGACGACCAAAACAAATGGTCCGAAACCTATTAATAAAATAGGAGACTGTATGAAACTTAAACCATGCTTTATGGCTGTATTGTGTCTGGGAATTTCACTTTTATCTTTTAATACCTTCGCCAAACCAGTTGGTATTACCCAACAAATTGTAGAGTTTACTGTTCAACATGGCAACAAACTTGTCACTGTTAAGCGGAACCAAAACCAACATGCAGTAATAGAACCACATTTTGCCAAAACCTCTCGGCCATGCCCACCATTTTGTGCTCAACCCATTAAAGCAGCACCTGGTGTTAGGTTAATTGGTGAAGTGGAACTAGTACAGTTTATGATGTCAAAATTAGCAGACGGTACTGGCGCACTTGTAGATGCTCGCACCCCTGATTGGCACGCCAAAGGAACTATACCAGGTTCTATTAACATACCCTACACTGATGTCAATCAGAAGTTAGGTGCAGATGATATCAGCATTGAAGATGCTATGGAGCGACTAAGTGTTGTCAACACCGATAATGGGTGGGATTTTTCAGGTGCAAAAATATTAGCTATCTGGTGCAATGGACCATGGTGTGGGCAGTCTCCTACAGCAATAAGAGGGCTAATAGCATTGGGGTATCCGCCTAGTAAAATACTATACTACCGCGGCGGTATGCAGATGTGGAAAGTTTTCGGCCTTAATGTGGTTGCACCAGCTGAAGAATAAAGCATTTTTTTAGTATAAAAATAGTTAGAAACAAACGGGAATCAAAATAGCTAGCAGGCTAGTTTGATTCCCGTTTTTTTATATTTTTATTTAACTAACTTTATTATCTTCTTTCTCTAATATCTGTTTTGCATGACGAAGAGCTTTTAAACGAATTGAGTGACGACGTTTTTTAGGTATATGGTTGAGAATACCTAGTTTGTCTAATGTTTTAATAACCTTACCACCACCGCACCCACCGCTACAAGATAGCAGAACTTTTCGCCCCGAATCCTGACACTGTTTTATTATTTCCTCTAAAGCCAGGGCAATAGAGGTATCAATCATGGTTGCTCCCTCAAGATCGAGAACAACTACCTTATAATTTGCACCAGCCAAACCAAGTTTACGTACCATTTCTTTTGCTGAGCAGTAAGAAAAAGCACCTGCAAGATGCAACACCAATATACGACCTTTAGCCCAATGGAGAATCTCTCGCCCCTCTACAGTTATTGGTGGATAGTCTTCTGGAGAGGTAACAAGTTTAAACTGTTTAATTTGCTCTTTACTCATCTGGTTAGAAGAGATGAGAGCCGACATTATCACACCCACACCCACGGCCAAAACCAAGTCTGCAATTACAGTTAAAAGTAGAACAGTTAAAGTGACCAACATACCACCACGTGGAGCTTTGTGAAGACGGCGTATATGCACCCAATCTATTATGTCATAACCAACTTTAAGGAGAATACCAGCCAATACAGCATGGGGAATTTGCTCCGCCAAAGGGCCAAGCCCCAAAACCACAGCAAGAAGCACTACCGAGTGAAGTGAACCAGAAATTGGTGTTGAACCACCAGCTCGAATATTAACCACAGTACGCATGGTAGCACCAGCACCAGGAATCGCACCAAACAGCCCTGCTACCATGTTTCCAATTCCCTGACCAACTAGCTCACGATCAGAATGGTGATAGGTACGGGTAAAGTTATCTGCTACAAGGCTGGTTAACAGTGAATCTATGGTTCCTAACATTGCCAAAATAAGTGCAGATGATATCATGCTAGGCAGCATGCTTAACTCAATTGTAGGAACAACAATCTCAGGAAACCCAATAGGAATATCTCCAATGACTGGTGCTCCTGGTAACACAGATACCCCCAACAGTGTACATACCAATAAAGCTATGAGTGGTGAAGGAAAAATTCTATTTATAGCAGCGGGTGTAAATGAGACAATTATTAAGGAGATAATACCTAATACTGCAGCACTACCAAAAGGTCCAGAAAAAGCTTGGGGCAACGAAGCAACAGCGTGTAACACTCCTTTTGAAGATGCCTCATGACCTAAAAGAGGTGCAATTTGTAGAAGAATAATAATTACACCTATACCAGACATAAAGCCTGAAACAACAGAAAAAGGCATATATGTTACATAGCGACCCAAACGCAAAGAGCCAAATAAAATTTGTAAGGCTCCCCCCATTACCACAACTGTAAAAGCCAAAGCAGGGTTATCGCCATACTGGGTAATAATTACCGCCATCACAACTGTCATAGGGCCAGTAGGGCCAGAAACCTGAGATGGTGTTCCACCAATAATTGATGCAAAAAAACCGACAAAAATGGCTCCGTAAAGCCCGGCCATAGCACCCGCACCAGAGGCCACACCAAAAGCCAGAGCCAAAGGAAGGGCGACAACTGCTGCTGTTAGGCCACCAAAAATATCCCCTCTAATGTTTTTGAAATGCAAACCGTGTACTAGTTCCATAATATTTTAATGCTCTCAATTAAAACAGCTGTTAAAATTAATTAAATATATGCGTCCTTGAATTAAATTTTACGACCTTAATTATAAACCTTAAACTACATAATTAAGATCTATCATGCAGTTCATTTTGCAAAACAATGATAAGGGAGATTAATTCTTTTTATTTAGCTATTCAGAATACCATATTGATGCAAACATAAAAACATTTTTCTCTATAAGATTTCTTTGAATTGTCTAACCTAACATCAACAATGTTTAACAAAAATACAATCACTATCCCAACCTTAAAAAATAGAGTAAAGATAATGTTTTATTATAAACTTACAGGACTATAACATTGCCTAGAGGCTTTAAACTTGAATGCTCACCCAGAACAAACAGAAATTATTCTTACCACATTAAATGCCCGTTATAGACATACTGCTATAGGTTTGCGCTACCTAAGAGCTAACTTGGCCCAGTTGCGCAAACTTAGTAAAATAATTGAGTTTGACATAAGCCAGCGTCCCATGGATATGGCAGAAAAAATTTTAATTAACCAGCCAAAAATTGTTGGTATATCTGTGTATATTTGGAACGTTACTCTTACCACTACTTTAGTAAAGCTTTTAAAAAAATTGGCCCCAAATACTATAATAGTTCTTGGTGGCCCTGAAGTTAGCCATGAGACTGAAGAACAAGAGATAAATAAACTAGCAGACTATATAATTTGTGGAGAAGCAGAAGTAGCTTTTTATGAATTATGTCGAGATATTTTAAGCAATACACCACCAGAAAACAGGATAATCTACCCTCCTCTACCTAACCTCAACAATTTGATAATGCCCTATGGAGAATATACAGCAGATGATATAGCGCACAGGGTTATATATGTTGAAGCCTCTAGAGGTTGCCCCTACCATTGTGAGTTCTGCCTCTCAGCACTGGATAAACAGGTCAGACAGTTTCCCATTGATATTTTTTTACAAGAGATGGGCAAACTATTAGAAAAAGGTGTACAGCAATTTAAGTTTATGGACAGAACATTTAACCTTAAAATTGAGAGCGCTTGCAAAGTATTAGATTTCTTTTTAGCAAGAATTGATAAGAAGTTATTTCTCCATTTTGAGATGGTCCCAGACCGCCTGCCACCACCTATTAAACAACGTATTGAGCAATTTCCTAAAGGGACTATACAGCTAGAAATAGGAGTACAAACTTTTAACCAAGAAGTATTAACTAGAATTGGTCGTAAACAAGAAAGCACAGTAACAAAGGATAATTTAAATTGGCTGCGAAATTCAAGCCAAGCTCACCTCCATGCTGACCTAATATTAGGGTTACCTGGAGAGTCTATTACAAGTATTGAGACAAGCTTTAATCAGCTATTAAAAGCCGACCCCCATGACATTCAGGTTGGTATATTAAAACGGCTGCGTGGCACTCCTATAATTCGCCACACAACCCCCTATAATTTGGTGTTCAACCCAGAACCTCCATTTGACCTCTTATATAGTGATAAACTAGACTTTTTAACCATGCAAAGGTTACGTCGCTTTGCTAGATATTGGGATCTAATTGGTAACTCTGGTAGGTTTAAAAATTTTCGCCAAATATTAAAAGAACGCCACTCCCCTTTTGCTGATTTTATTGCTATTTCTGACTGGTTATTTGCCACCACAGGCAGAACCCACAAAATTTCTCTGATGAAACTGTTTGAGTTGGTCTATAATGGTGCTATAAAAGTTATGGAGATAGACAAAACCACTGCAACACAAATGATAAAAAAAGATTTTGCTGCAAGTGGTAGAGGTGAACCACCACCATTTATTTAATGCTCATCATACTGTATAAGTAGTCAAAATTAAGAAATATTCAAAACTTATTTATCTCAAAAAAATTAAAACCTCTCCTCTCATGTTACACGATTTAATGGCTTAATTATTAATGGACAATAAACCACCTTTATCTATCCCCTATTTAATAAAATCTCTCAAACTACGCCCTAAAAAAGGTTTGGGACAAAATTTTTTAGTTGATGAGAATATCTCCCAAGCTATTGTCCATGCATCTAATGTATCTAAAGAAGATGGAGTTCTTGAGATCGGCCCTGGCCTGGGAAGCTTAACAGTTTTGTTACTAGCCCAAGCTAAAAAAATATGGGCTATCGAACAAGATGAACGCATGTTATCTATTTTAAAAAGTCGCTGTGAAAATATTGGTGATTTGCAAATAGAAAAATGTGATGCTTTAAAGTATGATTATTCTAAATTAGCCAACGATATTGGCGGGCCATTAAGAATAGTTGCCAACCTTCCATACAACATTAGCACCCCCCTACTTTTTGTGCTTCTTGAGCACCGTTTGGCAATAAAAGATATGACCCTGATGTTTCAAAAAGAGGTAGCACAACGCATAGCAGCTCAACCCGGTAGCAAATCATACGGGACCCTTTCTGTACAGTGTGCTATGTGGACAACAGTTGAAAAAATAATTGACGTTCCCCCAGAATCGTTCATGCCAAAACCCAAGGTAGACTCAATGGTAATTCGTCTTACCCTTAGAGACGAACCATGTGCAAAACTGGATGACCCGATTTTTTTTACCAAGGTAGTAAGAGCAGCTTTTGGACAACGTAGAAAAACCCTTAACAACGCCTTAAAACCCCTTAACCCTTCTCCTAAAGATTGGCTAGATAAAGCAGGTATTGACCCTAAACGCCGTGGAGAGACATTATCGGTTTTAGAATTTGCTAATTTGGCAAACTGTCGTGTAATTTAATAAAAATATAACTAACAAAAAGGTACAGTGATAGTTTTAGCTGTGGCTAGGTTCAGACTTATTGGTTATCTGATCCATCATACCCTCAATAGATGCTTGGATAGTACGGTTAACCTCTTTCCTATCACTTTTACCAAGTCCAGTAGTAGAAACAGCAGGGCCAATACGCAGTTGGATTTCACCCGGCCTTTTATAATAAGCCTTTGGTGCCCAAAATTCACCTGCATTATGGGCTACAGGGACTATTGGCACACCAGATGAGAGAGCCATACCTACACCACCAGGATTATATTTACCCACCACTCCTGGTGCTACCCGTGTGCCTTCTGGGAAAATAAGAACAACTTTACCCTGCAAGAAAGCTTCCTTACATTTTACCGCCATAAGACGCAGTGCAGTTACCCCTTGGGAGCGATCAATGGCAATCTGCCCAGTAAACCGCAATGCCCAGCCAAACACAGGAATATTAAGCAAACTTTTTTTTAAAACCAAAATAGCGTCGGGGAAAAAAGCTTGTAGAGTTACAGTCTCCCAAGCCGATTGGTGTTTACTAAGAATCATGTATGGTGGAGGTGGTAAATTTTCCATTCCCTCTACCCGTACAGTTAAGCCACAGATCAACCCTAAGATAAAACGGTTATATTTACTCCAGTGATGAACTAAATAACGTCTATTTACATCAGAAGTCAGCGGAACAGATAGAATTATTATAGCTGCAAAAAATAGAATCCCCCCCACAAAAAATAAAAAAAAGAGGTTTGATCTTAAAAATACCTTGATTTTATCCACATTAACCCTCATACAAACACCCTAATAGGAACTTTTCTAACTACCCACTCTCTAACAAGCGTTAACGTTGCAGTAAGAAGTTAATACTCAATATAACAAGCGGGAGCTTGGATAGTAAAGATTTCACAACTACGGAGTACCGGAATAAATAATGAGTAATGCCGCATTAGTCTCTATCTCTGATTACAGAGAACTCTCTCAATATGTGGAAAAAATCAATGCATCACCAGTTTTGACCCAAGAAGAAGAGTTTGAACTTGCAGTTAAATTCCGTGAGCATCAAGACATTAATGCTGCACACCGCTTAGTATCTTCCTATCTACGTTATGTTGTTAAAATCGCTAAAGAGTACCAAAATTACGGCATGCGAGTAATGGATCTTATCCAAGAGGGTTCTATTGGTTTGATGCAGGCAGTTAAAAAATTTGACCCTTATAAAGGTTTCCGCCTTTCTACATATGCAATGTGGTGGATACGTTCTGCCATTCAAGAATTCGTGCTGCGCTCTTGGAGTTTAGTAAAAATTGGTACGACTACAGCACAACGTAAACTATTTTTTAAATTAAGACAGAGCAAAAAGCAGATTGACCGCCTTGACGATGTTGAGGCTAAAGAAATTGGCCTTAAACTTGGCGTTTCTACACGTGATGTATTGGAGATGGATGGTAGAATGTCGGGAAGAGATGACTCTTTAAACCGCCCTGCTATTGAAGATGGTGACGAAATACAAGACATGCTTTTAGACAACAGAGCCAACCAAGAGATGGTGATGTTGGTTTCAGAGCAAGAAAGACTAAAAAAAGAAAGTGTTGCCAAAGCGTTAGCTTGCCTAAATGAGAGAGAAAAAGCAATCATTACATGGCGACTTCTAACTGAACCTCCACTTACTCTGGAGATGATTGGAGAAAAATTAGAGATATCCCGTGAGCGAGTCAGGCAACTTGAGAAAAAATCTCTTGAAAGAATGAAAAAAACTTTGGGCAATGGTTTAGCTTTAGCCTTATAGATAACGGATATCTATATTTATACTAAAAAAACAGCTCTTAGAAGTTTCTATTAGCTGTTTTTTTATTTCATCACTACAAATTACACTGTTTCATCATTTTTGCTGTTGTGGCATTATGTTTTACAAACAGCTAAAACATAATATTAACCAACTAATTATTGGAATAACTTTCTATGAGCAATTCGGCAAAAGTTCCCAGTTCCCTAGATGGCATTAACGTTGTGATGCTAGACCCGCCTTCTCCACAACCCTCAGAAGGTCAAAACCAGAGTGACAATGCTAAAAAAGACCCAGCAGTTGAGTTTAACCTAAACAAAGCAGCAGTATCCCGCTTTGCAGCAGATAGCAACTGGCCAGAAGCAATTAAGGTCTTAAAAATGCTATCCACTAAGCACCGTAACAAAGATGTCTACAAAGCTATTGCTATGAGAGCTTGGATATGCTTAAAAAGTGATGCTGGTGTAGATGAGGTGGTGTTGAGCTTGTTCAACTTATTGAACACCCTTGGCGCAAAACATGAAGTTGCAGGACCAATTGCAGCTCTTGCTCACTTAATGGCAAAAAACCGCACTCCTGAACATGAAGATAGATATTTGGCCATGGGGCAGGCTCAGCAGATGTTTAACATGATTTGTGATTATAATAAAATTGTAGGGGAAGATGCCTTCAATAAATGGGTAGAGACAAACAACTTAGACGACCCCAACCACTATATCCCGATTGTTATGAACTGCCTAGATATTATGGTAGGTGATGATTGGTGGTTTGATAGAGAGCAACTACAAAACGAGATGGAAGAAGCAAACGCAAAAAAAATCGCTGAAAAGTCTTAAATAATTCAAGATAGATGTAATATTGATTAAATTATTCTGCTAGAAAAATCCTGGTGGTTATTACCAATAATCCACCAGGATTATCAGTGATATCATTGTGCCAACTGCTATTATCCCTAATAATATACTGATTCCAAAGTAGAATTTATTCTCTACGTCAAAGCCAATATTTATACAATTGATACAATCTTGCAACCCCAGCGCATGCCAAGGCTGTTTTTCATAGCCACACCTGTTACACTTTACCCCCATTATTTCCCCTAAAAAAAAACAGATTTTTGAATTACAGTGGCTGAAGATTGTTAAGAAACCTTAACCTCCAATAACCTATATCTTTTTCACAAACTATAACATGCAATAACAAAAAGAGACAGATATTTTTTTTCAAGTTGCTTCTTTTATTGCATAATTTACTAGTTTATAAAAATATTTTAAGTTTCATTTTTCATGAACTATAACAATTCAATTATGCTTATTTTAAAAAGCTATCAATCCATTTAATTTTAGTTGTACTGATTTTTTGCTAAGCTTTTGATAGCCAGATCATCTAAAAACTGATATAAAACAGAGTTAATATATAAATATATACCAAGATTTGGCAGTTGGGTGTGCATTAAAGGTACAATATATTGGTTTATCTTGTTAACCATTATAAACTAAGCCACCTTGTTAGTAACGATACTGTTTAATGATTTGTCAGAAAAATCAAGATTTTGAGACAAGGAATTAAGAATAACTGCCGTATCTAGGCTTAAGGTTACCCGCGGAGGGTACATGAATGAAAGATTTATCGAGAAAAGAAAAAGTTCTTATTGTTGATGATGTTCCAGGAAATATTAAATTTTTAGTAGAAATCCTAAAAGATGAATATGATATTTTTATGGCAACAAAGGGTCAAGATGCTGTTGATATTGCATTATCCAATAAACCTGACCTTGTTCTTTTGGATGTTATAATGCCGGAAATGGACGGTTATGAAGTTTGCAAAAAGCTAAAAGAGAATTCAACCACCAGAGATATACCTATAATATTTGTAACTGCACAAGATGACGATACACAAGAAGCCCATGGTCTACAGCTTGGTGCTGTTGACTATATCAATAAACCTGCAAAACCAGCTATTTTAAAAGCTAGGGTTAAAAATCATATAGAGACAAAACGCCAAAGAGATTCACTAGAAAAACTATCTATACACGACTCTCTCACAGGTATAGCAAATCGTCGTCATTTCGACTCTTTTTTAGATCAAGAGTGGCGACGTGGTATTCGAGGATCATTGGGCCTAGCAATTATCATGTTGGATATCGACCATTTTAAAAAATATAATGACTATTTTGGTCATGGCGCAGGAGATGAGTGCCTTAAAAAGGTAGCATCAGTTCTTGAAAACTCTGTTAAACGTTCTACCGATTTGTTAGCCCGTTATGGTGGAGAGGAGTTTGTGGCTGTATTACCCCAAGTACAACTACATGGAGCTGAAGCTATAGCTAAAAAAATGCGCAGGGTTATTGCAGATTTAAAAATTGACCATCCAACATCTGAAACTGCCGACTATTTAACAATTAGCCTTGGGTGTGCTTCAATATTTCCAACAAGAGGTAGCTCTTGGAAGCCACTTCTTAAAGCTGCGGATGAAATGCTTTACAGCGCAAAAAATAATGGCAGAAATCAATATAAAAGCATAGTCCTTTAATGCAACCATGTTTATTGTAGCCTTCATCAAATTTACAAAATGTTACAGCAATATCTAGTCGCCCATAGAGGAGTTCCTGCTCTTTTCCCTGGTAACAGCCTAGAAGGTTTACAAACAGCCCTTAAGATTGGCATTCACTATATAGAATTTGATATTCAAATTAGCAGTGACGGTATTCCAATTCTATTTCATGATGCCAATTTAAAAAAAGAGACAGGTGTTAACGCCCGTGTAGAAGAGCTCACATGGGGTGAATTACAAAAAATAAAATTTCTAAAAAAAAATTATGAGAAGTCATTTAGCCTGACATCTCTATATCAAGCAGTAAAGTTAATAAAAAAATACCCACAATGCACAATATTTGCTGAGGTAAAACGAGCAACTATTCTTAAGTTTGGTATTGCAGATGTAACTGCAATAATATTCAAAACCCTTATACCAATACAAAATAGAGTCATACCTATATCAGTCCATAAAGGGTTTCTTAAACATGTTCGAAATAAATTAAATTATCCTATAGGCTGGATTTGTGAAACATGGGGTGAGTACAACCAAAAACATGCCAATGCTCTTAAACCTGATTATCTGTTTATTAATATGAATAACCTACCACAAAACAAGCCTTTACCAATTGCTCCATGGATATGGGCTGTATATGAAACTTCTGATCCTACTATATTAAAAAAATGGTTAAAAAATGGAGCAACATTAATTGAGAGCAATGATGTATGCACTATGGTAAATATTGAAGGTGAAACAGTGTGAACAGACAAAAAAAGGCCAACAATACTGCTGCAAAGCTAACTGTTGATTCTGCCTACGAACAAGCATTAGAGCATTTTAATAATGGTCAATATACCGAAGCTGACAAACTTTGCACAGCAATTGTTAACATACTCCCCAACCATATAGATGCTATAAACCTATTAGGAATAATTGCCCAAACAGTTAACCAACACAATATAGCAGTTAAGCAGTTTAAAAAGGCTATAACAATTGATAATTCAAGAGGTCTTTTATACTACAATTTAGCTTTATCACTTGAGCAATTAGAACAGAAAAATGAGGCTATACAGGCTTTAAAGAAAGCTCTCATACTTGAACCTGAAAATAGCCAGATTAATAGCTATCTAAAAAGTTTTTCAAACCAAGAAAAAAAAGCAGAAAGATTTTTAGTTGAAGGCATATCACAGCATCAAAATGGTATGATTGATGATGCTATTATCTATTATAAAAAATGCCTTAAAATTGCACCTAACAACAGCGTTGCAAACAATAACCTAGGGGGAGCACTGTTAGCAAAAGAGCTTTATTCTGAAGCAATTTTCTATCTTAAAAATGCCATTAAAATTGACCCTGAATATGCAGGAGCATACAATAATATTGGCCAGGTAAATGAGACCCAAGGCAAGCTTGATGAGGCACTGATAAACTATAAAAAAGCAATATCAATAGAGCCAGACTTTGCTCAAGTTTATAATAATATTGGCAATGTTAATCAAGCCCAAGGTGAACTTGAAACTGCAATTAAAAACTATCAAATAGCCATAAGAATTAACCCCAATTTTGCTGAGGCGTATAATAATTATGGTAATGTCTTAAGAGAGCAAGATAAGCTGGATGAAGCAGCCTTAAATATAAAAAAAGCCATATTAATTCAACCAAACTATGCTCAAGCGCACAGCAACCTTGCATTAACCCAACAAAAAAAAGGCATGCTAAATGATGCTATAACTAGTTGTAAAAAAGCAATTGCTATTGACCCCATGTTTGCCCAAGCTCATTACAATATGGCAATTACACTTCAAGAGTTGGGGAAATTAAAAAAAGCTGTAAAAAGCTACCAAAAAGCTATCGCAATCAACCCCAATTATACTGATGCCTACAACAACCTTGGCAATGCCTTTAAAGAACAAGGCAAAGTAGCAGATGCAATAAAAAGCTATAAAAAAACTATCACTCTTGACCCTAATTGTGCAGATGCCCACCACAATTTAAGCCTTGCCCAGTTATTAATTGGAGACTTTAAAAATGGCTGGCGAAATTATAATTTACGCTTTAATTGTTCGCAGTTTAATATGGTTCGATATTTAAAGCATGAAAAAGCACTTTATGAAGGTGGTGATGTTAGCAATAAAAAAATATTGTTATGGAGCGAACAAGGCGTAGGAGAAAGCATTCTTTTTTCTAGTATGATACCTGACTTAATTGCTCAAGGTGCTGATATTGTGTTGGAGTGTGACAAACGCTTAATCCCTCTTTTTTCTAGATCATTTCCTAAGATAAAATGCATAGAAAATGCTGACCCATACAAGGTTGCAAATCAGTATGAAAAATTTGATTATATAACACCTTCTGGCAACTTATGTAGGTGGTTTAGAGAAGATGTAAATGCTCATAAAAACTTACATGGATATCTTAAAGCCAGCACAAAAAAAACTGCAGCAATTCGTAAAAGATATACAAAAAATAAAAACAAAAAAATAATAGGAATTGCTTGGCATAGTAAAAATAAAATCCATGGGGCAGATAAATCCATTAATCTACAACAACTGCTGCCTTTACTTAAGCTTCCCAATGTTGTTTTCGTAAATTTGCAATATGGAGATACTACTAGCCAAAGAGATGATTTAACAAAAAAGAGCGGCGTTAAAATTATACATGATGAAACCATTGATCAGATGGTTGATATTGATAGTTTTGCAGCCCAAATTGCAGCTATGGATATGGTTGTTACTATATCAAATACAACGGCACATATTTCTGGTGCTCTAGGCGTACCAACTATATTAATGTTAGCAGCAAATCCATTATGGTATTGGATGATAGACCGTAAAGACTCTCCGTGGTACTCTAGCATTAGTATTGTAAGGCAGAAAACAGGTGGTGAGTGGAAGCAAGTAATTGAATATGTGACAAATGAGGTTAATTACATAACCCATTAAATAGGATTGGTACATATGTGAAGTTAAAATTAATATTTTTACCACTTCTACTGTTTGTAGCTTTAACTTCTTTTATTATATTTGGGCAAACTATGCACCCTCTTCTCCTCGCTACTGTATTAGTTTGTTCCATTTTATTATAAAAAAAGTGGCTAAATTGCAGACTTTGTTAAAGAAGATATGACGTAAAAGCAACACCATTTAGATGAAATATTATCATCATTTATAAAAAACCATTTAGGTATTCATGATGATATACTAGACTCGGTAAAAGTTGAATATTGAAAGTTTGAGTTGGAATATATAGCTTTTGAACTTGAATATTATTTTTAAGCAATTTATGACAATGATGACTGCATGCTAAAAAAATGCACTAAACTGATATGATCAATTGATAACAATTTTCCTAAGACTATTTTTTTAAGACCTTTTGCAACTAAGACAAAAATCTGGAATTTAACGAGCAATACAAGTAAGTTTACTGAGCTTGAAGAGGATGTTGAGGAGTAAAAAAGATTAACAATGATTTAAGAAACAGTGCAAGACTGCCTTAGCAATGGATTGGATGCAGTATTTATGAACAGGGTATTTACTTCTTTTATTAACAAACCCCACATTAATTTTTATAATTTGATACAACTTATACAACAAAAAAACTACTGAGCAAATCATGAATATGGAACATGCAAACAACCAAGAACAACTAACAATTGATGAAGCCTATAAACAAGCAATTCAGCATTTTTCTGTTGCTCGTTATAATGAAGCTGATCAACTTTGCACAGCAATAATTAATGCTGTACCTAATCATATAGATGCTACAAACCTTCTTGGTATTATTGCTTTAAAAGTCCAACGCCATGATATTGCGATAAAGCTGTTTGAAAAAGCTATAAACATTGATAAAAGCAGGTCATTAATTTACTACAATTTAGCATCATCCTTATATGAAATAGGTAGAGAGGGTGAAGCCAAACAAGCTTTAATAATTGCCCATAATTTAGATCCAAAAAACGAAAACATTGCTAACTCATTGTATAGTATGCTTGATGAATCTTTTAACAAAGAAGCTGTAAATAATGTTGAACAAAATATTGACCAACTATTACAACAAGGTATTTTATTGCACCAATCAGGAGAAATTGAAAAAGCAATAAAGTCTTATAAAAAAGTTTTAAAAATCCAACCAAATAATCCATCTGCTTTTTGCAATATTGGAGTAGCCTTAATGCACCAAGGCAAATTTAAAAATGCTGTTGAAAGTTTTAAAAAAGCAATATCTTTTAAGCCAGATTATGCCTTTGCATACAGCAACCTAGGTGCAGCGCAAAAAGAGCTAGGAGATTTAACGCAAGCGGTTTTAAGTTATAAAAAAGCATTAGCAATTCAACCAGAATATGCCCAAGCCTATAGCAACCTTGGCCTTGCTTTAAAAGAACAAGGAGATATGGATGCTGGAATTAAAAATTTACAAAAAGCTGTAGAAATTAAACCCGACTATGCAGATGCCAGGCACAATTTAAGCTTAATGGAGTTGGTAAACGGTGACTTTATAAATGGATGGAAAAATTATAGTTGGCGATGGAAGATAGATCAATTTGATTTTAAGCGATATGACAAACATAAACAGAAGCTATGGAAGGGAGAAGATATTGCAAATAAGCGCACCCTTGTTTGGTCAGAACAAGGTATAGGTGAAAGTATAATTTTTTCCAGTATCATTGCGGATTTAGTTAAACTTAAAGCAGATGTTGTGCTGGAGTGTGACAAACGATTAATACCCTTATTTTCAAGATCAATAAACTCTATAAAATGCGTAAAAAAACAGGACCCAAAAATTATAAATGCACAAAACAATGAGTTCGACTTTATCGTACCTGAAGGTGATTTATGTCGCTGGTTACGCCCTGATATAAACTCATTTCCAAAAAGTGATGCACATCTAATTGCCGACCAAAAATTAAAAAAATCTCTTCGTAAAAAATACCAAAAGAAAAATAAAAAACTTCTTGTTGGCATTTCTTGGAACAGCAAAAATTCTAACCATAAAAACAAATCAATAACCCTAAAACAATTACGTCCTTTACTTGGTATTAAAGGTGTTACATTTGTTAACCTGCAATATGGTGAAACAAAAGATGAACTAAAAGAGTCAACAAAAAAAACCGGCGTTAAAATAATTACTGATAACACCGTTGACCAGATGAAAGACCTAGATAGTTTTGCAGCTCAAATAGCTGCGATGGATCTGGTTGTTACCATTTCTAATACAACAGCACATATGGCTGGAGCACTTGGAGTACCGACATTATTGATGCTAGACAAGTCTCCTTTATGGTATTGGCTGCTAAAAGGTAAAAACTCCCCATGGTATTCATCAATACGTCTTTTTCGGCAAAAAAAATTAGGTGAATGGAAAGATGTAATTACAGAGGTAAAACAAGAGGTCGAAAAATTTGCTGTGCAAAAATAGAGTTAATATATTTTCTCTTAATATAAGGCCAGCAGATTTTAATGAAAAACTCAAATAAAAGTAGTTCAGATAATAACAACAAAAAACAGTTAACTGTGGATGAAGCATACTCACAGGCAGTTGAGCATTTCAACTGTCAGCGTTATTCTGAATCTGCAAAACTTTGCTCTGCTATTTTTAATGCTTTTCCAAACAGTATTAATGCAGTTAATTTATTAGGAGTCATAGCCCAAAAACTCAATCGCCATGATTTAGCAATTATGGAATTTGAACGGGCTATAAAAATTGACAACTCTAAAGCTATTTTATTTTTTAATATGGGTAGATCTCTTCATATTTTAGGCAGAAGAGATGACGCCATTAAAAATCTAAATATTGCTTTAAAAATCGAGCCTAATAATATAGAAATAAAAAAAAGTATCGGAGATATTTTAAAAAGTTCAACAAAATATGCTGGAGTTGACAATCAAAATTTATTAGCAGAACAAGCACTGCAAAAGGGAGTTGATTTACATAAAGCTAACCAATTTGAGCAAGCAATTAAATGGTACAAAAAAGTACTTGAGATAAGACCAAAAGATGCTGCGGTACTTTCTAATATTGCAACTGCATTACAAAGTATTGGCAAGCTTGACGAGGCTGTTAATATTTACAAAAAAGTTATAAATATTAAGCCAAATTATGCTATGGCTTATAGTAACCTTGGCAATATATTAGCTCAACAAGGTAGAGCTGATGAAGCCATAATAAACTATAATAAAGCTATAAATATTAAACCAGATTATAGTCTTGCATATTTTAATCTTGGCAATGCACAAAAAGAGAAAAGCAAACTAGATGAAGCAACTATAAGTTACCAAAAAGCCATAAAATTTCAACCAGACTATGCAGAGGCTTATAATAATCTTGGCAATATTTTAAAAGAAAAAAACAGAGTTGATGAAGCAATAAAATGTTATAAAAAAGCCATTTTAATTAAACCAGATTATGCAGAGGCTTACAACAATATAGGCACTGCCCTACATGAAAATAATCAACTAGATGAGAGTGTTCCTAACTACCAAAAAGCAATAGCAATTCAACCAAAATATGCAGAGGCATATAACAACCTTGGCAACGCAATAAAAGAACAAGGCAAACTTAAAAGTGCTGTTGCATGTTATAAAAAAGCCATATCAATTAAACCCGGTTTTGTAGAGGCCCATAACAACCTTATTTTCTGTACTGACCTGTTTACCAACGTTGATAGTGATCAATTTCAAATAGAGAGAAAAATTTGGGCTGATATCCATGCAGAACCCTTAAAACCTGTTTGGCCAAAATTAAACAACACTGCAAACCCCAACCGAAAAATACGCGTTGGTTATGTTAGCTCTGACTTCCGCCATCATTCAGCTGCATATATTTTTGGTCCAGTGCTGTTGCAACACGATAGAAATAATTTTCAAATATATTGTTATGCTGGCAACTCAACAGTTGATGACATGACTGAGCAGTTTAAAAAAATAGCTCATAAATGGTTGTGTACCTACAATTTAGATGATGCTAAACTAGCTAAAATAATAGAAAATGATGAAATAGATATTTTAGTAGATCTTGCTGGGCACACCAAAGGTAGCCGTCTATTAACCTTTGCTAGAAAGCCAGCCCCTATACAGATAACTGCATGGGGTTATCCTCACGGTACAGGTATGGATGCTATGGATTATCTATTTGCTGATCCAATTTTTATACCCCAAAAGGAACGCCATAAATATAGTGAAGAGATTATCGATTTACCATGTGCAGTACATTTAAATTCAGAAATAAGCTTTACCGATATAAAAGAACTTCCATTTAAAAAAAATGGATACATTACCTTTGGTGCATTTAACCGTATAGAAAAATATAACGATGCTGTGTTCAAAGTGTGGGCTAAAATTTTACATAAAATGCCAACCGCAAAACTACTTATAAAAACTGTAAAGCTGGATCATGCAAAACGGGTAGAAGATATTCACAACTATTTTGTTAACCTTGGTATTGATACAAGCAGAATTATATTAGTTGGCAAAACATCGAAAGAAGAACACCAAGAGACCTACAACAAAGTTGATATTACCCTAGATCCTTTTCCCCATAACGGGGGCATGACAACATTAGAGTCGTTAAGAATGGGAGTGCCAGTTTTAACCTGTGAAAGCCAAACACGCTGTCCAACAAGCGCATCAATTTTACATGTTGTAGGTTTAGATGATTGGCGAGCAAAAAGTGAAAAAGAGTATGTAGATAATGCAGTAGAGTTTGCCAACAACATTAAGACTCTAGAGACTCTGCGTAAAGAGCTACGTGACCGTTTTGATGAGTCAGCATTATGGAACTCAGACATCTACACAAAAGCAGTGGAGACGCTCTACAGGCAACTATGGCATAAGTGGTGTGACGATAAGATTTCTTAAGACAAAAAAGGGTATGGGTAACGATAATAATTGAGCTTAATAAAAACCACTATTACTAACTACAAAATACCTAAGCACTCAAAAGATAAACTTCCCAAAGTCACCCATAAATCAATAAACCCAAGAAACAAGTTTACTCAACAATTTTGATGAAAAACCACCATTAGAAATCAAATTTGCTTCAATGTGTTTGGATAGCTTACATTTGGCAGCACAATAGAAACTGCCAGCACTTTTTGCGGTTTGGAAATAATATTTATTTAGCGTGCTGGTGGCGCGTATTGAATACCGCCTCTAGACCATAGCTCATTTAAGCCACGGCTAACTTTTAATTTAGACTTTTGCCCAAGGTTACGTTCAAATACTTCACCATAATTACCAACCTGTTCGATAATTCTGTAGGCCCACCCACCATCAAGCCCCAAGCCTGTTCCTGTTGTATTGCTGTAGAGACCTAAAAATCTATGCACTCTTGGATCTTTGCTTGTTTTTTTAATAAGTTTAATATTTTTTGATGTTATGCCCAACTCTTCTCCAATAATCATGGCATATAAGGCCCACCTTACAACACTAAACCAAGCATCATCACCTTGGCGGACTGCCGGGCCAAGAGGATCTTTTGAAATAACTTTTGCCAATATGGTATGGTCACGGGCATCTTTTAACTTACTGCGTTGGGCGTATAACTGAGATTGATCAGTGGTAAAAGCTGAGCATTTATCAGAATCATAAGCAGCTATTGCTTCATCACTACTGCCATATTTTAAGGGAGAAAAACGCATGCCGTTACCACGGAAATAATCACCAAGATTAATTAATGATGTAGTTCCGTCCTGAACACAAATTCTAGAACCATTTAGGTCTTGCAGCCTTCTTATACCGCTATTCTTTTTTACTATAAAACCTTGTCCGTCATAATAGACAACTCCAACAAACATGATGCCCATTGTCGTGTCTCTAGTTATGGTCCAAGTAGAGTTTCTAGATAAAATATCTACCTGCCCTTTTTGTAAAGCTATAAATCTTTCTTTGACTGTGAGAGGAATAAATTTAACTTTATTAGAGTCACTCAAAACCGCCGCAGCAACAGCGCGGCAGAAATCAACATCAATACCACTCCAATTTCCTTTAGAGTCGGGAATAGAGAAGCCCTGCAAACCTGTATGAACACCGCACCTTAAGTACCCTTTTGTGATAATGTTAGACCTAGTTAAGCTTTCAACCGCAGCCTGTGCCTGTGTGCCTATTAGGATAGGCAGTATAGAGGCGATCATTATAATAAATTTAAAAAAATTCATCTTACACAATATCCTATAAAAACTACAAACCAAGATGCAAAAACTGCTAAAATGTTGTTGTTACTCTACAATGGTTTTTTTACATGCTCTTTTTAAAAATGATGTTCTTTTGTAAAAAAACTCACAAAATAAGGTCAAACAACTCAGAAAGGAATAATATTGATATCAGTTGGAGCTTCCTCTTCTTCTATTTTTTGTTTTTCAACAATAACCACTAACCTTACCCCAACATCATCTCGTTTGTTTGAAAACTTATTAAACCCTCGGTTAGCACAACGCAAAGCACTTGAGTTCTCTTTCCAGCTACCACCACGAATAACCCTGCTCAGCCCATTTTCATTATTATACAGAGGGTTATTTACTTTAATTTTTCTATAGCCATTACGGTCGTAGGTGTCTTGCACCCACTCCCAAACATTTCCCCCAATATCATATATTCCAAATCTATTTGGCAGACGAGATCCTGTAATTTGAGGGGATTGCCGGCTATTTTCCCTATACCAGCTGATTCTATGTAGAGATTGCCTGCCAGGAAAAACATTTCTTTGCCCACCCTCACGGCAGACATATTCCCACTCTGCTTCTGTAGGAAGACGGAACTTAGCTTCACCAATATGTAGCTTGTTTAACCGTTGAGTAATTGCATTAACAGCAGCAAAGTCTACCCTTTCTACAGGGTATTTGTTCCCTTTACGATATTTTGATGGGTTATACTGCATAATCGTTTGCCACTGCCCCTGTGTGACTTCATGTTTTCCCATCCAAAAACTTGGTACACATGCAGTATGTACTGGCCCTTCATCAGAATCTCTGCCCTTTTCACGAGTAGGAGAGCCAGCTTTGTAACACCCACCTTTCACCCAAATAAACTCCATACCAGAGAACGACTCCGTCCACAGTTTTGTTGGAACCTCAGGCTTTGAAGCAATTTTTGGTTTTTTAAGAGGCATTGTGTCTGCCCATTCATTAACTAAAAATGCCTCTCCATTAGCTGGCAGAAGAAGTTGGACAAAAAGAAAAATATAAATAAAATATCCAGTCCGTTGCATTTATTTCTCTCCACCAATACGGGTTAAACGTATTTTATTCACACTAGAAAGAAAAGAGTCTGATTCAATTTCGTGCTTTTCTTGTTGAATACGTGAATAATGAAACGCTTCTGAAACACTAACCCATCCATCTTTTTCTCCAATAACCCGCCCTGCCTGATAGCCGTCAGCATCTCCAAGAAAGCCGTTGATTAGGTAGTAGGTAAATGCTCCTTGTCGTCCTGAAGGGTGAGCCTTTGCAACTCCGCTCAAAGCACTAACAGCCCATGTTGCATTACCGGAGAAGAAACTGGAGCCTATTTGGGTTGCAGATATATTATCGTTTAAGCCACATACGCCATCATCGCCAAAACAGGCATCTACAACAACAGCAATCTCTTTATTAGGAAGTTGCGCTAAATCTTCTTTTAGCTTCTTTATAGAAATAGTAGTTTTTGGGCTAATTTCAGGCCGAAGAGTATCAAAAGGTACTAACAGAGCATCTTCACCTCCCTTCCAGGAGAAACCTAGCCCAGCAAAATATATAAATAGTTTAGCGTTAGGGTGAGTTTTGCCTTTAGTGATTAACCAATTAAGATCATGAGTAACATTATGTAGAGTTGCTTCGCGGTCAATACGCAATTTTACCTGTTTCATATCATCAATAAAATCACCTCTACGGGTTACAAGAGTGTGCATATTTCGGGCATCTCTAGCACCAAAATATCGAGGTGACAATCTTTTGTAGGCGGTTATACCTATAATAACTGCAAAAGCATCTTCACGTTTACGCCACTTATGAAGGCTAGGAAAAGTGTTTATACGTGTGTCAATTTCATCATTTCTGTTATCAATATTACCGTATTTTGGCCATACTTGGTGGGGAAGAAAAACAGGATAAGGTCGCTCTGCATCAGGATCAACTTCTGATATAACCAGTTGATCTTTTGTTCGCGAAAAAATCTGTTCTTCAGGATACTCTACAACAAGAAAGTTAATAGACTTCTTTAAGGCAATCATGTTCTCCCCACTTAAGAACTGTTGCCATAGGCTTTCAGATACAAAACTTGCTGCCATATCTTTCCACTCTTTTATGCGTGGAGTCTTTAACTTAGTAGCACTAAGCCAGTCATAGGCTTCTAAGTAACGTCCCATGCGTAACAGGGCGTATAGTTTTGTGTGGGCCATTGCAACACTATCGGGGAATTTAATCAAACCATCAAACGCTAGAATATGTGCTCGCTCATCATAACCTAGTTCAAACTGCAGCCAAGCTAGGTTAGCCATTGTTTTGTAGTCATTTGGGTGAGATTTATGGAGATTTTGCCACAAATCTTTTGCCTCTTCCAATCGACCTGCGCGATAAAGAGCTAAGGCTAAATTATAACCAACTGCTACATCAGTGCGGCAATTATTTCTAGCTTTAAAAAGTGCCTCTAACCCTTTTTTGGGTTGGTCTACAATTAATTCAATCCCTTTTTGGGTGATTTCCCTAGCAACATTGCAGTTTGATGTTTGCGCAATAGATTCCTCTTGGGTTAAAAAAGTAAAACCCAAAAACATTAGCAGAATTAAGAAATATCTTATGTTCATTATGTTTTGTTACTCTTGGGTCACAGGTTGAAATGATTTGTATTGAACTATTAACTAGATAACATATAAGCATAATACCTATTTGGCTATCAGGCAAGGTCTATCCAAGCCAGCTTCATCATACAAAGCTTGCACGCCTATATTTACCATATTACCCTTATTTATACTTACAAAATTTATTTAAATTAACTTTAGTCTATACTTTTAAAATATCCATCCACACAAAAGCAGATAGTTTTAAATATAACAACAAGTTAAAAACCTTTAATTTGTTAAACTGAAGTTTGTAAAATGACTTCTTGTACATGTTTAGCTAACATATAGTTGATGGCATAGCTTCAAAATTATACACTCAAGATAAAAAATACCTTTTTGTGTTAAATACTATATGTATAGGTTATTGAAACAAATATGAAAATAGAACGAGTCCTATTGATAGATGTGGAGTTGGATAAAAGTGATGGCGAATATGGTCAACTTCAAGGTCGCTGGACTCATCATCCACTTGGTTTAATGTATCTCGTAAGCTCTGCAAGGGCAGTATTTGCCGATTTGGAATTCAAAATTATTCATACAGCCACATGTAAAGATTCTGGATCAGAAATATTATCTGCCATAAAAACCTTTAAACCACAGCTTGTCGGCCTACGTTCTCTTGCTATATTTAGGGATAGGTTCGACTATGTTGCCAAGCTAATACGTAATAGCAACCCTGAAATTATATTGATTGGTGGGGGGCCATATCCAAACGGGTACTATGAATTTCTTCTTGAAAACAAACTGCTAGATTTAGTAGTTATAGAAGAAGGAGAAACTACATTTACCAAATTGATATCACTTCTAAGAGGAGGTACACAACTACCTTCTGATCTACCTGGGACTGCAATATTAAATTCAAATGGTAAAGTTACCCTTAACACTGAAGCAACACTTATTCAAGATTTAGATTCAATACCTTTTCCAGCATATGACCTTATAGATTTAAATCAATATTCCGACTTTTCAAACCACTCTTTTCAAAATACATCTTCAAGTGCATTTATATATTCTACCCGTGGTTGCCCATACCGATGTTTTTATTGTAGTGCTGCTAATACGAAAAAAGTACGCAAACGATCTGCTGAAAACATAGTAGAAGAAATGTCTATTTACTACCATGAACGTGGTATTAGAGAGTTTGTTTTTGTTGATGACATTTTTAATGTTCCCCTTTCAAAAAGTAAAAATATATTGAATTTAATTGGCAAGAAGCTTCCTGGTGTTAAATTAAATTTTTCCAATGGCTTACGTGCTGATATAATGGATAAAGAATTTATCGATCTCCTAAGAGAGGTTGGTACAGCACAGCTATGCTTAGCTGTCGAAACGGCAACCCCACGATTACAAAAAATGATTGGAAAATATCTCAACTTGGAAAAAGCTCATGAACTTATAAATGAAGCCTCCAAACATATTGTAACCGGTGTTTTTTTTATGGTGGGTTTTCCGTCTGAAACTGAAGAAGAGGCATTTTCAACCATAAAATATGCAACAACTCTGCAATACATGGCACAGCCTATTTTTAGTGTCGTAAGAGTATATCAAGATACCCCATTGTTTGACTTTTTAAAACCTTCTGCAAAACAGATAAAACAACTACGGGAGCAATCTTCAAAGGCTGTAAATACCAAGATGATGGAAAATGAAAGTGAAAACTTTTATGGTGATTTTTTCGATAACGACTTGGTACCACTAAATAGCAAATTGATAAGAGAGCTCCGCTGGGAGTGGTACAAAAGTGTGGTTATGAGCGAGCAACGTCTATCTAAAAGCCACAGTGTTTTGCAAAAACACTATGACAAAGAACAAATCCTCTCTTTTTACAAAAACTTTTTTGACAATCCCAACCTAGACGAAAAATATCTAACAAGACTGCTGAATATTAAATCTATTATGTAATAGATACTCTACTCTCACCATTATTGCTAATTACAAACATGTTTTATGTTTGCACTTAAAATGCCATTTCATATATGAAATAATTCCTGTTACAAATAATTAGCGTGCCCTTAGCAAGAAACACAGAAATTTAGGGAAATAAATCTGCCATATTAATCCTAGAAACGGCAGTTGTAAGGTTAATAATTAAATTTGTAGGTTATTCAATTTTTACAAGACGGAAACCTATGTTACGTCGTCGAGCATTTGTGTTAAGGGTTATAAGGGAAGATGACCTTAAATCATTTGAAGTATTTTCCCAATTACCACCCCTGGCAGTTCGCCCTTTGACTACAATTTTTTTACCTGTATCCATACTGACATTTTTTATAATAGTTCGCATTTCATGGGTCATTTCACTAACATTACCATGCATGTCGTACAGCCCCCATGGGTTTGAATTTTTACTAGCAACAGTATGTGTTGATGATCCAGCATTGTGTACAGACCACGCATAATCATCCAATTTTTCGTTGTTGTCACCGTGGGACCACGCTGTTGTTGTTCCTGCTCTTGCAGCGTATTCCCACTCTGAATTAGTAGGTAACCTGTAATGCGCTTTACCGCTGGCATTAAGCTTAGAAATAAAAGTTTGCACCTCTTCCCAAGTCACATTTTCGACAGGACAATCAGGCCCACATTTTGAGAATACGGATGGGTTGTTCCTCATTATTTTTTGCCACTGTCCTTGGGTTATTTCCGTTGCACTCATGTAGAAGGATTTTGGCATTTTAATTTTTTCTACCGGCTTTTCATCAACAATGCAGTAGGTGTTGGAGTTACTATCCAAATTACCACGGCAACCTTTCACAAAGTCGCCAGCTGGTATCTGCACAAATACTAAATCATCGATTTTTTTTATCGATCTATGGGTTTTCTGTGATGCTTCTACTTTATGGTAAAAAGACATTGCAAAACCAGATGTTATTGCAAATAATATTAACAGCTTATTTATTCTACTTAGCATCATGATATTCAATTCGCATGCTCCATTAATTAACATAAATTAACGCTACGAATTGAAATGCAACAAACAAGCCATTTTTTTGAAATTTATTTCGAAACCAGCCTAAGATGCTACAAATAATATTTACTGATTACTAACATACTGATGTGGCAACGGTTTAACGGACACCTTTCTATGCAATTTTTATATTTAGCTCATCATAAGTCTCTGGAGAAAGATACCCAATAGAAGAGTGTCGTCTCTGCTGCTTATAAAAAAACTTCGATATACTCAAAGTATCGATTGCCTTGCTTTCTCTCTGTTGCGGTACTGAACCTAGTTGACTAATTCGACCTTCAAAGTATGAAAGAAACTTTCTGACGGTGCATTATCCCAAACATCTCCTTTACGGCTCATACTACAAATGCAGCCATTGATTTTCAGTATTTTTTAAAAACGGTGGGCAGCATACTGGCTCCCTCTATCACTATGAACCAATAGACCTTTTTGAGACTTTCTCTTCCAGGTCGCCATAAGCAATGCGTCGCAAGTCAGATCTTCTTTAATTTTATCTTACATACTCCAACCGACTACTTATCTAGAATACAGGTCAATAAAAACAGCAAGATATAACCATCCTTCTTGTATTCCTAAATCAACAGCTATTTGATTTACAGCTTGATCAGATCCAATTACCAACTGGATTGATGAAGTCTTAAACCCTGCTGTATAAAATGTCTTTTTTCTGCTCTTTGCCATGATTAACACACTCCTCTTCAAATCCACTAAGATTATTCGATTTTGTGTCTCCTTCAAAGTATAGCCAGATCAATATGATAAGGAGCTCCAATTATCCACAAAAAGCTATTAAGAGAAGGTTTCAACTAAATTGGTAAGTTAACTAATTTTTGATCAAACTTTTATCACCATCAAACAATACCAACTTAAAATAATCTATTTCATTCGTAATATATACAAATTCAAACAATATAGATGATCAGTAGCTATAGTTAATTATGTA
>JADGBW010000152.1 GCA_015231305.1 Magnetococcales bacterium
AATTATTGCATGTGTATAGATGGAGAATATCCTTCACGAAACTAAAATTGTATAGTGATTTCAATCCATAAACAGACACTCTAAAACCAACTTGGCGTCGATCCCGCGAAGGCGGGAATCCAGGGAGTTCAACGTCGTCGCTCTAGATTCCCGTCTACGCGGGAATGACATGCAACTCTGATTGTGTACAGTTTTTAATTGAAGTAACAATAATAAATAATATAGTTCTGTTAATAAGAGTAAATATTAGTTTGCAGGGTTTTGTGTGTTGGTTAGCTATTGCCATGTTATTTATGAAATATTTTCACATATATGTCATGCTAATCAATAATATTTCAAGCAGATGCTTAGGTGAAACCTGTTCAGCCTATTTTTATATTTAGCTTTTACCCCTATGGTTGAGTTATGGCTATAGGGGGAGCTAAATTATGATGATTATTTAAGTTACAATAAACGGTTTTTTACTGTTTTCACTTTCCCAATTAGGGCTCCAAAGCATATGCCAACCGTACCCTTTATCTTCTTTTACTCTAAAACCCAGATTTTGGCACATTACAAAGTCTGTCACATATACTTTTAAAATATGCATTGATATAGCAGCATTGTTTGCTTTTACTGCTTGTTGTAGGGAGGCGATAACTGCGGAACCAAACCCACCTTTATCACGTACAGCAGCTATGAAGGAGATATCTAGAATTCGAATTTCAGTACCGGTCCAATCAATCATCAGACGGCCAATTTTTTCACTACTTTTTTCTAGTATAAATTCATAGGCATTTGGTGATGTGGTCCCATAACCAGTTATCTGAGCTGTACGTTGCTGTTCTATCATTAAGCTTAACTCTTCTTCATCCTTCACAGCAAAAGAGAGGTCGTTTCGGGTTGAATGGTATAGATTTTTTAAAAATTGTTTGTCACCAGATTTGCTGGGCCTAACTGAGATACCGTTACCTATTTTTACTGCCTTTTTTCCAAACATTAATAACTTCCTTTTATAAATAGAGCTTAAAGACTTCAGTATTGATTTGATAGATTATAAATAGCATAAAAATACTGTATATCATTTTATAATGTTGTTGTACACTATAATAATTATATATAATATAGTGTATATATAGATATAGAAAAATTTTAATAATTTTATAAAAAACAAAAATTATGAGGCGTGTAATGCTTAGCGAGACTGTTTTTGCCCGTGCTACAAAAGAGCATATAATTATGGAACCATTCCCCCATTTAGTATTGGAAAATGCTCTGCCACATGATGTTTTTCATAAACTTCTCTCTACTCGTCCGCACTATCCATCATCTATGAATACGTCAAACAAACTATTGCCAATTTATGCTAACCTTATATTAAGCCTAGATTTTTATAATAAAGAATGGAAAAATTTTATTGCAAAACACACAACGCCAGATATCTATTATAAAATGCGAGAGCTATTTGCAGATTGTTGGCCCGAAAGCCAGCCAGTTTTACCAAAGAAAACCACTCGTTTTGGTCTTTTTCATCGTGATAGTTGGCAAAATGGTGGTTTAGATGTTTTAACTGATGCAAGGGTTGATATCAGCTCCCCAGTTTATGGTAAGGCTAGCTCTCACCGTAAAGCCCATTTAGATGAACCTAACCGCCTTTTCTCAGCACTTTTTTATATGCGTGATGATGATGATGACTCACAAGGAGGGGGGCTTGATCTGTTTAGTTTTACCGGTGAGCCTTGTAGACCGTTGGATGTATTTGAATTGCCAGATACCAAGGTTAAGCGTGTAAAAACCTACCCTTACAAAGCAAATACCTTGGTGGCATTTCCCCAATCAATAAATGCGATACATGGCGCGCAAATTAGAGAAGTTACCTCTCATGAGCGAACATTTGTATTTATAACTGCTGAAGTAGAACATGATTTTTTGAAATAGTTTTAACTACAAGGCAAAACTTTGTTGGTAATTTTATAAAACTTCTGCTTAAAAAAATAATGATTACCGAACCATTGTAATAGTTATTAACGTTCTCTGAATGCACGCTCTTTTAGAAGTAAAATGGGATTTAGAAGATAATTTAGTATGGTTTTTTTGCCTGTTAAAATATCTACACTGGTGGTCATGCCAGGTATAATGGTTAGTTTTTCACCCTGTTTTGATAGTGTTGAGGTGGCATCTAGCCTTATTCGATAAAAACTTTGACCATTATCATCAGAAAATGTATCGGCACTTATATCTGTTAGTACAGCATCAAGGTAGCCGTAAATACGCGGGTCAAAGGCGGTTATTCCTATTCTTCCTGTTAACCCTGGGCGTAAAAATGCAATATCCGCTGGGTTTATCCAGGCTTCTACAACAAGGTTTTCTTCCAGGGGGACAATTTCTAAAATTGGGTCACCAGGTCTTATAACACCCCCAATTGTAGAAAAATGAATTGTATTGATAATCCCCTTAACAGGAGATGAAATTTCTGTTCGCAAAACCCTGTCTTTATCAGCAATATTTATCTCTTTACTTGCAGCCAAGCGGGCCTCTTGGTTTGCTAACTCCGCACTTGATTGAGCTTTAAATTCTAAGTTTTTAGACTCTACTCTTTGCAAAGCTTCATTTAAAGCAGCTATACCACGTGGTTGGGCTAACCCCAAGGTTTTTAACTCACGGTCAAGGTCTACATATGTGCGTTCTAGGCGTATTAACTCGGTTCGTGAAATAGCACCACTGGCTACTAAAGGCCGGCTAAGGGTTAACTCCTCTTTAGCTAGTTTTCGGGACCGCTTAAGCCCTTTAACCTTCTGTTTTAACTCTAACAACTCCTGCTTACGTTGTTTTACTTGTTGTTTTAATATCTCTATCTCTTTGTCTAACCCTTTTTTACGGAGTTTAAACAGTTGCTGCTCGACTACCACAACTTGAGGGGCAAATTTTAATAATTCGTCTGGAAATATAGGGGTTTGCCATCCGCCAATCTCTGCCCGCAGTCTAGCAACATCACCCATCAAGCGATAATATTCCCCACGGCCTTTTTCATATTGGGATTGAGCAGATGTATTAATAATCTGTAATAGGGTCTCTCCTTTTTTAACTATATCTCCCTCTTTAACCATTAACTCACCTAGAATTCCCCCCTCTAGGTTTTGAATTACCTGTGTTCGACGTGAAGATATAATTTTACCTTCACCATGGGTAAACTCGTCAACTTCGGCAAAATAACTCCAAATGACAGCTGAAACAAATAACGATATCAAAACTAGCAAAAGGTGATTTGAAGATTTTGCAACTTGATATCTAAGAGCTGTTTTTGATGCAGAGTTAAGTCTAATAACCGTCCAATTAGGCTGGCTCACATTGCTACTCCCTGGCCTATTCTACCACCTCGTAACTCATCAAGTATCAAGTCTCTGGGTCCGTCCGCAACTAGCTGTCCATGCTCCATTACTAAAAGGCGGTCTATCAAGCTGAGAATTGGTGCTCGTTGGGTTATTATCATAATGGTTTGATTGCTTATTTTTTCTTGAAGACGGCGAACTAAAGCCTGTTCAGTAGCTAGATCAAGGCTGCTGGTTGGTTCATCTAATAGAATTATTGAGCGGTGTTCAATAAAGGTTCTGGCTAAAATAATAGACTGCTTTTCACCCCCAGATAGAAAACGTCCGTGGGAGCCGACTGGTCTTTCTAGTCCCATAGGGTGGGCGTTTATTGCTCTATCGAAACCTGTTAAAGCTAAAGCAGACCATATAGCTTCATCTGTCACAAAACGTTTGCCACGGGTAATGTTGTTTCTAATGGTACCGGAGAAAAGCTGTACATCTTGGGGGGTATAACTTATAGCTCTGCGTAATTCAGCAGGGTCAAGTTGTGATACATCGACCCCATCAACCAATACAGAACCATTTTGTGGTGAGTATAGCCCTTGTATTAGCTTTACCATTGTGCTTTTTCCAGATCCTATTCCACCAATAATACCAACTCTTTCTCCCGGTTTTAATATAAAAGACACCCCTGCTAATGCGGGTTTTTTTTGTCCTAAATGCCGGAAAACTACGTTACGGAATTCAATTTCTCCATTAAATCCATCTAGATGAGTAAAACGTCGCCCCTCCATTCTTTCTGAAGGCATAGACATGAGCCTGCCTAAAGCAGATAATGTCACACGAGATTGCTGCATGCGTGATAAAATATTGGCTGTTTGCATGAGGGGAGCCATAACACGGCCTGATAAAATAGAGCAGGCAATCAACCCACCCATAGTTAGGTCTCCTGTAGCAATAGCAAAAACCCCAGCAGTAATAGTAGCCACGTATGAGGCTTGTGCCAAAAGGCCAACAAAAGATACAAAGGTAAAGGCTAGTCTTCGCTCTTTCATTGCTGATTCGGCATAGGAGTCTACATATTCATCCCACTCTTTTTGAACTTCCCCTTCAGCCCCTAAAACTTTAATGGTCTCCAGCATCTGCAGGCTCTCTACTAGCAGCCCATTTTTTTGTGTTCCTTGTCTAAAATGAGAGCGCATAAAGTTCATTAAAGAAGACTGCAATATCAAGCCTGTGACAATCACAATAAAAGCAATTATCCCAGGTATAAAAGCAATGCCCCCACCTAAATGGGCAATCATGCCAATAAATAAAAAAGCAAATGGTAGGTCTATAAAGGTGGTCATGGTGGCAGATGAGAAAAATTCGCGCAGGCCATCAAATGAGCGCACTTGATTTGCCATTCCCCCTTCAGATACCGGGGTGGCTTCAAGGGGTAGAGAGAGTAGTTTTGCAAAAATTTTACTAGATAAAAGAGTATCCAGGTTGCGCCCAGTGGCATCAATAAATTGATAGCGCAGTATCTTAATAGAGAAATCAAATAAATAGGCTATACATACCCCAATAACCAAGGCAAATAGAGTCTCTACAGCCATATTTGGTATAACCCGGTCATAGACATTCATAACAAATATTGGGCCAACCAGAGTAAGTAGGTTTATAACAATAGAAGCAAGAACTAACCTTTTGAATATTGGAGAGTGTTGCCGTACTTCTTTCCAAAACCATTCATGACCTTGTTGGGGCCTCTGTCCCACAACTGGTCTTTCAGATATGGGCTTTTTATGTACAAAAAATGCGCGCCCAGTATACTTTTCAGCCAGTTTTTCTATAGGTTGAGAAACCACGCCAGGATCTGTCTCTGGGAAAACTAGGCGAGCTACCTGTTTTTTTTCTTCCCCTTCAACATCAAACCCCACCAAAACACAAGCTTGGCGATTTTTAAGTAATAAAACACATGGAAGTGTCATGTCGTTTAGAGTTGAAAGAGGAATTTCAACCAACTGCGCAACTGCCCCAACATTTTGTGCAGCTTTTTTAAATAGGGTAGGGGACATGCCGTCATCAGGCATAGGAAGCCCAAAAAGTAGAGACTCAGGAGTTTGCATTTCTCCCAAATGTCTTAATACAACCGCTAAACACTCTAAAAGCGGATCAACCCCACGCTTAATAGTTAATAAGCTAGACCCAGAAACAAATTGCCTCATGATTAAAATGCACTCTTATATATGCTTAAGTAGCCAACCTATAAAAATACAAACAAATATAAGGTAAAAATGGTTTGATAATTTTATATAAGGTTATTAAAGTAGCGCATATAATACCATTACGCATGTAATTGGGCTATATAAAATAAATTTGTTGATTGTTAATAGTGCTAAAGTTATACATGGTATATATGTGGTAATTGTCTTTTTTTTAAATATTATTAACACATATTTTTAGAAAGTATCTATTGCCATTTTGAAAAATGGCAATAGATACTTTTATGGGGCGGGTTGCTTTAAATAAGAAAAAATTATTTTTTGTTAAAGCCTTAACCAAGCTATTCCATATTATAGGTCATCAATGTAGGAGCTTGTTTATCCTTTAACTGCAAATGACACTGATTGCAAGAAGTCGAAAGTTTATTTATAGCTTCCACGAACTGTGGTTGTTTTCCATCTACTAACCACTTTTTAGATGCTCGGATAAGTTTTTTAGAATTTTTACGTGCTTCTTTGGCATAAAGATTAAACTCTTCTGCTTTGGTATGAATATCTCCATTAATTAAATTAAGCTTTGCCAACCGTGCTGGTGTCCAGTCCATATGGTCAAAAAGCCCCATGGTTTGATTAATGGCTATAGCATGCCTTACAACATTATCAGAGTGTTTAGATGGGGTGTTGGTTAAATACAAAAGAGTATCAATATGTGTCCTTAGAATTGTCATAACAGAGCTGAAATATGCTTTATCACGACTATCTGATGCCTGAGCAGAGAAAACTATACCCATACTTAAAACCAATCCCAACAAAATCTGTCCTTTTTTCATTTCAAACTCCTTAATCTTTTTGTCTTTAATCTGTTCATTAATCGTTAGGAAATTTATATAAACCACGTCAAACAAAAACGTTCTTCCTTCTCTATTTAATGTGGTTGTACGGGCATGTATATTAGAGTTTTATAAAATTATAATTAGCTAATATACATACCCGTACAACTACCTCAATACAGCTTAAGACTCCAGTGTTATCGAAAGGTTCCCCTTGGCAGTTATTTTTTTAAATATAATTTATTTAGCTCTTTATAAGAACTAAACAATAGGCATTAGAGGAGGGCGTGGGATGTGAATCTGTACTTCATAGACGTTTTCATCTAAACAGAATCTTGTATATAGTGGTTTTATAAAAGCTTGCTAGAGTTTTATGTAAATTTACTGTGAGGTGATTTTTATGAATATATATTTGAAATTGCTTGGATGTGCTAAAGAGAGTACATTTGGTGGTTACCTAAAACAGATAAACCTTAGATGCTTAGTTCCAATGCTTACCACTTTTAACATGGCTTAGGTCGGGAAGTTCTAGTAGGTCGGAGAAATCCATAATAACGTTGCCTACTTGGTTTAGCAGTAACTCTTGTATTTGGCTTAGGTGGTTTTTAGTGCTTATTGCGTCCAATACGTCGGGGTCGTCGCCTTCACGTAAAATTCGGAAGATGGCCTTTGTTGAACTTATCTCTTCTACTACCTGAATATCATAAAATATTTTTCTTATTGGATCTATGCCATTTTTTGCCATCATAGCTCCAGTAAGTTTTATTCCCTGTCTGCTTAGTAGCTCTAGAGGTATACCGCTTTTAACCTTTTTTACTTGTTCGAAACAACCAGCTTTTTTAAGAAGTTGATCTGAAATACCTAGTTTTTCTAGATCTGCTGCTGTTAGGCGGTTTTCACTGCCAGGTAGCTGAACAGGTAGTTTTTTTAGAACTTTAATACCTAGTTTATCTAGCTTGCTTTGTGCAACTTTAATACCACGTTTCTCAAGTCTGTCAGGGCTTATGCCGCCGTTTTTTTTGATTATATTTATATCAAAATTTAATTGTTTGGCCCTTCCTAAAAGACCGCTTTTTTCAAGTTCAGATACTGTTAGCCATTTCTGCCAGGCGTCTAGTTCTATCATCTGTTGTTCGCGGATTAATTTTGATTTGGTAATGGCGATATTGTGCCTTTTCATGTTTTCAGCTGACAAGTCTAAATT
The DNA here is from genome assembly GCA_015231305.1 of Magnetococcales bacterium. Lineage (GTDB taxonomy): Bacteria > Pseudomonadota > Magnetococcia > Magnetococcales > JADFYX01. The sequence continues at coordinate 7,532 of JADGBW010000152.1, forward strand.
CAAACCTTTCTCTTTATTTATGTTTGATAAAACTTGTACAGATAACCCACCACGGCGACGAATACGCTCCATATCCATGCCTACATTACGTAGAAGATCAAGAAAGCCCAGTTTTTCCATTTCATAAAATGTTAAAAGTGGGGTTGGTTTAATTGGTTGGTCAGGTAGAGCGGTAAACAGACGCTTCTCTTTTTCTCTTGGTAGGGCCATGCGAAGCCCTAATGGTAACAGGTAAGGGTTTTGCCTTAGGTATATAGTGTGCCATGCAGTAAAATGTTTGGGGTGAAAATGCCCCATTTTAGCGTCAGAGTTCATGATAATAACAACTTTAAAAGGGTCCAACTCCCTTTTATATGCCCGTCGTTCTTCTAGAGCAGAAACCATGTCAACTAGGCTGGTTAGCTGGATTATCTCTCGCTCGTCATCTGACAAGCTATCTACTACTTCTTTTACATCAAACTTCATGGCTCGCTTAACAAAATCGCTATATAAGGTCAAACCTCCATAGCCTTTGCCTTCTACTGTTGCGTACCATTCGTGATGCAGTAGTGCTGATAACATAATTAAGTCAGGTTTTACTCCTGGCCTATAGAGCATGCGACAGCCAAAGAGAGGGTGAAATTGGATCTCTTTCCACTGTTTATTGTTTAACTTGTTAGGACAATCTAGAGTTTCTATTTTTACTTTAGCTTTGCCAATGTCATGGTTTATTAATGCCATGGTAGCTCTAACAATTTTTGAATCTGGCCATCCTAATTCTCGACCTATAGCCATTAGCTGGAAAGCAGCAATCAAGCTGTGGCGTACAGTTCCGTTATGATGTTCTGTTAAAACAACCAATTTTTTAATGGAATTTGTGTTAAATAGGTCTTCAATATCGTCTAGGTTATCTCTAATTAATTCCTCAAGAGCTTTCATCTGCGTTCTGTTGGTTAAGGCTCTTGTAACATCCTCCATGCTACCATCTTCAGTTGAGAAGACGTTCTCTATTAGAGAAAATGTCTGATCCATGTATTCAATAGATGCAGTTACAGCTTTTTTGGTAGGCTCTTCCATCACCACTTCGGCAAAAAGTGTTTTAATGTTACGATGGTCGAGTTTTTTGATTAAATCCTCAGTTATAATGGTGTTTTTACTGACGAGGATTGTATGTTTACCTGGCTCGTTTATATCATATGTGAGCCTCATGTTGTTTAGGATGGCAGGATCATCTAATTGATATTCACCATCTTTGAGATTATTCATGAGGATAAACCGATCAG
>JADGBW010000040.1 GCA_015231305.1 Magnetococcales bacterium
TATTTTTGAGAATTTAAACGAAAAAAAACCGCTGAATAATAAATATCCAGCGGTTTTTTTGTTCAAGCTTATAACAGACTAAGCAGCAGCTTTTTGTTGCTTATTGATAATCTGTTCTTGAATTCGACGTAAAGGACGGTCTAAACTGTCTTTAGAACAGCTTAAAAGATAGTTATCTAGACCACCAGCTCTATCTAAAGAACGTAGCATGTTTGCTGGTAAAGAAACTTTTACATATGTGCCTAAGGACAAACTGTAAAGATTTTTTGATTGAACATTAACAAGCCACCTACGTCTTGATTTACGGTGAGAGTGAGAAACTTTGTTTCCAAACTGGGGAGCTTTACCGCCAAGAGTACATTTATTAGCCACAGACCTTCTCCTACTGAATAATCAGCTACAATACATTGACCACAACAAACTCGAAAACAGAGCAATTTTTCAAAGAATTGTCTGGATGAGTTGCGAAAAAAGGAGTAAGATAGCAAAGCAATTAATAATGTGCAACCATAGAGAGCATACTTATTTGCAATAATATTTGCTAGTAGCATGTATTTCGTAATAAAACTAAGTACTTTTTTCTAACCAGAAAGCGGGAAGCAGTATATGGAAATGATTGATTTAAAAAAGAATATGGCCCAACTTCTGGTTGAATTTCCGCAACTTGGCGATATTCTAACCGGGCATGGAATTGACTGTGGTTCTTGTATAGCATCTCAGGTTGATACTCTACCTGACGTTGTACGCATGTATAAATTGGATCTTGAAACTATTTTAGCAAAATTACAAACTAGTTAATTGATATCTATTTAAATATGGCTTTCTATAGCAACTAATACTTGGAGTTGGTTCTTTAAACATGATTTTGGAAAATTCCACTTGGTTTCACAGACTAAAACCAGTCCGCTGGTTTCAAGGGCTATCTTTCTTTTTAGCCATTAGTTGCTTGGGTTTCATACTACCCTCATGCTCTGTAATTCCATCAGCAGCAAACAATACAGCTAATAAAGTTCAAAACGACTCCCAACGCCCACCTTACACTGAGCATGACGGAGACGCTTTTCTAAACTATATACTAGGTCAGCTTTATGTAATGGAGCAAAACTGGGGAGAGGCAGAGCAAGCTTTTTCTAAAGTTGTTAAGGCAGATAAAAAGGCTGTTGATGCAAGGGTGTTTGTCTCTCATTTGGCTGTACAACGTGGCCAAGTAGACCAGGCTATTTCCTATACTAAAGAGGTTATCAAGTTAGATCCTAATCGCCAAAAATCGAGAGTATTATTAGCCAGCCTCTTTTCTGCCCAAAAAAAATATAAGGAGGCTGCTGAGCAGTATGAACTTATACTTGTTCATGACCCGGATGACTCTGAAGTGCGTCTTTCTGCTGCTAGAACATACGGTTTTTTAAAAAAGCCATATAAAGCAAAAAAAGTTCTTAGCCCTCTGTTTAAAAACAAAAAACTGGCTTGGAAAGCTTACCTGACATTAGGTAGGGTTTATGCTTCTATTCCAGACTTAGACTCAGCAGTTAAAGTCTTTTACAAATCTAAAGAATTAGCACCTGATAAGGTTCAGCCTGTTATTGCTCTTGGTATACTTTTGCAAAAACAAAATAAACCTAATGAATCTGCAACTGTGTATCGAGATTATCTTTCAGACCACCCCGAAAATAAAGTTATTCATAGTCGTCTTGGGCGGTTATTACTAAACCAAAATGACCGGGGTGGGGCTTTAGAAGAGTTTCGTGCAATATCAAATTTGGCTCCTGATAATATACAAGCCCGCATGACCACTAGTTTAATTTTGTTAAGTGAATATAAATATGCAGAGGCATTGCAAGAGTTACGTTTAGCTGAGGCAACTGAACCAAACAACGGCACTATTAAATATTATATTGCTCAAGCTCTAGAATTTTTAAACAACTCAAAACAGGCTGAAAAAACCTACCATAAAGTATTGGCAGGAACTCCTTTTTATCCTGAAGCACAACTTCGACTTGCTAACATAGAAGCAACAAGCAACCGAACAGAAAAAGCTATTGAGCGGATTGGTAAATTAGTTAAACAGCATCCAAAAAAGATTATATACTTAAAAGCTCTTTCGCTAATTCAACTCCGAGCAGAAAAGTATGAAGATACTATAAAAACCGCAACCAGAGGTCTAAATATTAACCCAGACCACAACGAGCTACGTTTTAACCGAGCAATGGCCTACGATAAACTTAATATGTGGCCAAAGGCAGAAAAAGATCTGCGTGTATATATTGAGAACAACCCTAAAGATGCCCATGCTCTAAATTATTTGGGTTATACATGGGCTGAGAAAAATATATATTTAAAAGAAGCACATACACTTCTACAAAGAGCAATTCGCCTTGCTCCTGACGACGGTTTTGTAGCAGATAGCTTGGGGTGGGTTTTATATCGTCTTAAAAATTATAAAGAATCTTTGCAACGCATGCAAAAAGCTGTTCTTTTAGAGCCTAAAGACCCTACAATTCATGAACATCTCGGAGATGTTCTTAAGGCTCTTGGCAAAAAACAGAAAGCTTTGGATGTTTGGGAAAAGGCATTACAACTTGACCCAACAAATCAAAAATTAATGGATAAAATTAAAAAGAATTCCCAGTAATGTCCTTTATTGGCTCTTTATTACTTGTTCTAACGTTGTTTATAAGTGGTTGTTCTTCATATCCTTGGGAGCAATCAAGTTTTAATATTGGCAAATCCCAACAAGAGCTATCGGATATTGCCCATAAGTATGAAATTGACCAGAAACAGCGTAAAAATATCCCCAACAACTGGCAGATTAGCGGCATTTTAGATGTTGAACACCCAACACAAGCCCGCAGAAACCGGGTTGTAATAACTGCAAGAAAGCCAGATCAACTACGTTTAAGAATTTATGGCCCATTTAATCAGGTAGCATTTGATCTTTTAGTAGATAATGATTGGTTACAGCTTATAAAGCCAAACAAACATCAAGTGTTAAGGGTTCCAGCTTCTCTAGAAGGTATGATATATTTAACTGGTATTCGTATTGACCCAAAAAGTTTAGGACAATTTTTCAAAGCCACTGCCAACCCCCTTTCTACTCAACCAAGGGATGCATATTCAGGCATAGAAACAACAACAACATCAGGTGAAAGGCTTATTATAGACCCTAAAACTGGCTTTATTAGTCTTAGAAAGCCTGGAATAAGTGAAAAAGACAGATACAGCGTAAAATATTTTTGGCCTAAAGAATCACCACAACCCCCCTCCTCTACTCTACCAAACAAACTTATTATATCCATTCCTAACGAAGATATGGCCTTAACATTTATTCTGCGAAAATGGAAGTTTAGCGAATCTGAGCCACTAAACAGATTATTAACTATCCCAGCCGGGTTTTCAGTGGTTGAACCACTAAAACCCTGATAGAGCAGTTAGAAACAAACTATTTGCATAAGAATATTTCAGCATTAACAAGAAATCTTTCGCTACACTAGCTTTGAAATGAAAATACTTGGTAATTTGTTAACTATCTAATTTAATTATTTTGTTTGTTAAGTTATAATAATTTAAAAGGCAACAAAAGAAATATCTATAATATTTCAACATTTTATATAAATGATAGTTAGGTATTAATATCCTATTAAATGCAGTCATTTTACCTAAATTTATTTTCTATTTTGCATATTATTATTTGGCATGCCATCTGCGTTACATAAAATTGAACCTATTTTATATTACTCATTTTATAACTCATTTTGTTACTGTTAAATGTATATAATAAGATAGCAAAGGCTTATAAAAATAAAAAAATAATATCAGGAGATATGTAATGAAGTTAAAAGAGAAAAAAGGAATTTTATATCCGGGTAAAATGAAGTTTCGTAGCTGGATTGTGGCTGGAACGCCTGGTTGTGGAAAATCATATTTAATTGATAAAATTGGTGGATGGCCTGGGGAAGTAGCAATAGATATCTCAATGAAAAAATGGTGGACTGTAGAGCCTCTAAGTCACCGCCCCAGAGAGGTCCATTTCTCTTTTCCATATGATGGTATGAAAGATAGATTTACGGTATATGATGACCGTTGGAGTGATGCTGATAAATTCCCAAAAGTTGACTGGGATAGTATTAAGATTCCTAATAAAAAGAAATTTATTTTGGCTCCAAACTGGCGGGCGCGATTTGTTTTTGATTTTATTTTGCCCCCTCCTGAATGGATTTTAAAGCAAAGAAAACAAAGATATGAATCTGCCGATAAAAGACCAATGGATTGGAACCCATCAAGAAAGTGGATACAATGGCAAGCTGAAGTTCATTGGGGTTTAGCATGGCACTTTCACAATTCTGGTCTTCAGGTAATTGTAAGACCTTTTAACACTGCGAGACCATACTCATTTAAAGTTTTACAAAAAATAATGCGGCAAAAAAATAAATTGCAAGATAAGGAAATAAATCCAGATTTAAACTGGTCTAAAGTACGCAATGTTGGATTATGGGTATCTGAATCTGCACCAAAAAATTTGGTTAAAAAAATGCAGAAAAAATAATTAGTATAGATATTTAAGGAGAAGTTAAAATTTACCTGCTCCCCCAGTTAAGAATAAGATATTATAGTTAAAGCTTGATATTTTTTTATAATAAATTGCTGTTTGCAGGTTTAACTTTTCATGAAATCTTCACAAAAGCACAGTGCCGATTGGGATATTATAATTATTGGTGCTGGTGCAGCTGGTTTGATGGCAGCAATTGCTGCTGGCAAGAGAAAAAAGCGGGTGTTGGTGTTAGACCATGGAAAAAAAGCTGGAGCAAAAATAGCAGTTTCTGGAGGTGGTCGCTGTAACTTTACTAACACTAACACCTCTTATGAGCACTATATATCTAACAACCCCAAATTTTGCATATCAGCCCTAAATAGCTATACACCATGGGATTTTATTGCACTTTTAGATAACCACAACATTAACTATCATGAAAAAAAAATAGGCCAACTTTTTTGTGATGGATCTGCAAAACAAATTGTGCAACTTTTACATGATAGTTGCCTTAATTTTGGTGTGTGTTTTGCTTTTGAAAGCCAAATTAAGTTCGTAAAAAAAAATAGAACTGGGTTTTTAATTAAAACCAACCAAGCCCAACTACAAACCTCAGCATTAATTATTGCAACTGGTGGTTTGTCTTTTCCAAAATTAGGTGCGACAGATTTTGGGCATAAACTAGCAAGCCAATTTGGTCTAAAAATATTACCATCTTCTCCAGCTCTGGTTCCATTTCTACTTGATAACAATAATTTAGAAGTTTCAAAACCTCTGGCTGGCATAGCCTTAGATGTTGTAGTTACCTGTAATAAGGTCAGCTTTTTTGATAGCCTACTTTTTACCCACAAAGGTTTAAGCGGGCCAGCAATTCTACAGATATCATCCTACTGGCAAGCAGGAAGACCTATTCAAATAGATCTGTTACCAAAGATAGATTTATTTGAACACCTACAAAAAAATAAAATTGTCAAGGCAAAAATGACTATTCAGGCAATTTTGACCTCCCTACTACCTAAAAAATTGGCACTTGTGATAGCTAAACAATTTAGTTTTGCCTCAAAATCTATTGCTGAATGTTCTAAAAATCAGATGCAACAATGTGCTAATAGAGTCAACCGTTGGCAGGTAACACCAAGTGGCACAGAAGGCTATAGAGTGGCAGAGGTAAGTAGAGGAGGTGTTGATAGTAGAGAACTGTCTTCTAAAACCATGGAATGTTTAAACATTTCAGGCTTATACTTTGTTGGTGAAGTAGTAGATGTGACAGGTCAATTAGGTGGTTATAACCTGCAATGGGCTTGGTCTTCTGGCTGGGTTGCAGGACAAAATGCATGAAGATTTCATTAAATTTCTGGGTTAAAAAATCTACCTTACATCAAAAAATATTCTCCTATTAAATCAAAGTTTTTGATCTCTTAAGTTTCCGGCATTAAAAATGCATACTTTTCTTTAACACAATTTGAACCGATAGAATAAACAAGGGTAAATGCTAAACAAGATTGTTTATCTTAATATTGGTCCCAGAGCTTCCAAGTTTGGTTTCCAAACTCGGAGTTGAGTTCCGAAGAAGATTTAACAAAATTTAGCCAAGCCATATTAATTAGATGTTGTGACACTTTTTAATAGATATTCTAATGGTTTAAGTACTATTATAAACTGCAAATATGCTGTGGTTTTTTTATCTCTATACCTATGGTCGTGTGGAGATGAAAAAATAGTACAATCGCGACCATCTACACCGGCAAGCTTTGTGCCTAGCCCGCCAAGCTACGCTTATTATATGTGTTGCCATATAGCTTGCCATTTTTTTTCCTGGTTGCTGCAAAATATCTCCTGCTCAAAATAATTAATTACTGCTGAACTTTCTCTTGCTCCAATTATTATTCAGCTAAAATACTCTATCGTTTCTTGGCTTTAGGATATGTCATTATTTTATTGTCTTCGTTGATAGCTATATATTTAGGTTTAAAGCTAATAATAATTGAGCGCTAAATGAAATATGCAAAAATAACCAACAAGCAGTTTCAAGATAAGCTAAACAATCTTTCAGAACGACTAAAAGAGTCCATAGAAAAAGAGGTAACAGGTCTAGATTGCGGTGTAGAGATAACTAATAAAAGAGTGGAAAAAGGACGAACAAATTTTCGCTTTTTTGCCAAAACCTATTTCCCCCACTATATCTCACAACACGATAGCACTTTGCACACTTATCTTTATGAACGTCTTGATGAATTAGTAAAAACTAAAATACGCGGCAATAAATTAGCTGTTGCAGCCCCTCGAAGTGAAGCTAAATCAACCTTAGTAACACAAATATTTACTCTTTGGTGTCTTGTAACAGGTAAAAAAGTGTTTATCACCATAATTATGGATGCTCTACACCAAGCAACAACTATGCTGGAGTCCATAAAAGCAGAACTAGAAGCCAACCCCAGACTTAAACAAGATTATCCCGAAAGCTTTGGTAAGGGCCGCACATGGAATGATGGCCTTGCCATAACTAATAATGGTGCTAGGGTTCAAGCTTTTGGGTCTGGCACAAGAATGCGTGGTTTACGTCATGGAGCCAAAAGACCAGACCTAGTAATATGTGATGACCTTGAAAATGACGAAAATGTACGCAGCAAAACCCAGAGAGATAAGTTAGATGAATGGTTGCGAAGTGTGGTCTTAAAGTTAGGTCCACCTGATGACTCCATGGATGTGATTTGTGTTGGTACTATTCTTCACCATGACTCCCTCTTATCTCGTTTGTTCAACAACCCTTTGTGGGAGTCAAAACGTTTTTGCGCTATTATTAATTGGCCTGATAACATGTCTTTATGGGATAACTGGCAGGATATTCTCAACCAAGAAGGAGAAAGTAGAGCAGATCAATTTTATCAACAAAATAAAAAAGCTATGGAGGCTGGTGCTATTATATCATGGCCTCATGTTCGCTCTTTAGAAACATTGATGAAAATTCGCTGCCGGGATGGAGCTGACGCTTTTGATGCTGAGTTGCAAAATCAACCACAACACCATAATGCACCTTTTCAAAATTTCTCTTACTGGACCCAAGAAAATCCGGAATGGTTATATTTTGGTGCGGTTGACCCATCCATGGGAAAGTCTGGTAATAGAGGAGACCCATCGGCAATTATTGTAGCTGGATATGATAGAGAAACTGGAGTGTTAAATGTGGTAGAAGCAGATATACGCCGTCGCCACCCAGACCAGATAATTGCTGATGTGATAGCGAGCCAAGAACGCTATGATTGCCGTTTATGGGTGGTAGAAACTGTTCAGTTTCAAGAATTTTTTAAAGATGAACTAATCCGTCGTTCTGCACGAGTAAATATTCCCATTCCGGCAAAAGGAATTAAGCCTTTAAGAGATAAAGAGCTAAGAATAAGCAGCCTACAACCTCACATAAACAACGGCCTTATAAGGTTTCACCGCTCTTGCAACACACTGTTAGAGCAACTACGCCATTGGGGTGAGGGTGAGTCTCATGATGATGGGCCTGATGCTTTGGAGATGGTATATAAAGCAGCAATAGAAGGTTCTGGTAAAATTGGAGAACATCGATCGTCCGGACAAAGATTTTCAGCTACAAATTATGATAGATCTCAAGATGAAGGGTTTAGTGATGTAGGTTTTGGTGTGGCAAATAACCGGTCACAATGGAGTGGGTATTAGAGTAAAATATTCCAGTTTTTAATAATAAGTATTTATTTTATATAAATTTTTACCACGGTGGACTAACATCTTTAAGCCTAGCTCTTAGTTGCCGATGATCAGGGGAAAACATTTTTACCCTTTGCCAAAATTCAGGTGAGTGGTCCATATAATCAAGATGGCTAAGCTCATGAATAACCACATAATCTGCAACATCAGATGGCATCCACATCAACCTCCAATTCAGGTTAATATTACATTTAGCAGAACAGCTACCCCATATAGTTTTTTGGTTGCGTATAGCAAGACGATTATACTTTACCCCCATGATATTAGAAAAATAGTTTAATCTTTGTAAAAAATGCTTACGGGCCTGACGGGAGTACCACAACTCAAGACGTTGTATTAATTTTTCTACATCACTAGACCAAATCTCAGGCACAAAAAGCTTGTCTTCAATTTTCTCTATGCCACGGCCTTTGCTTGCTGAAAAGTGTAGTTTTAACTGTTGGTCTAAAAAAGGGATAACTGCTCCATTTTTTAATTCAGGACGGGCAAGAATCTGCTTTTCAACCTCATTAAGGCGTTTAAGGATCCACCCGCTACACTGTTTAAGAAATTTTTCCACCTGACGAAGGGATACCCGAACAGGAACCCTGACTTCAACCTCACCATTTTGGGTGACTAACACAGTCATTTTTTTTCTTGAACGTACCCTGATTAGGGTATAAGGAACCTTGCGCCCATCAGTTGCTACCAAATTCATAGGTTGTCCGAAAAATAATTAAACCTAATTTTGGCAGTTGTCCTAACCTTGCTGGCGCAACATATTGACATATATAAAAAACCTGATAAAATAATATATTGCTCTGTTAATGTATGCCCAACTGCCGAACCTAGATTAATACACTATACGATTCTCTGAGTTAACTACATACCGCAAAAAATTCTTCTCAGTAAAGGTTTTACCGTATTTTTTATTTAAAATAGTGAAGAAAGAGCAGGAGTAACATCTTTTTTGTTTTTCTTCTACAGGCTGTACACCCTCACCACAACAGATTGTGCCTGAGATAAAATAACAAGCTCGGCCACCATTCTCTCCGCCTAAAAAGCCGTCAGCGTGTTCGTGAACCGCAGCAGGACAAACCTGACCTTCATTGCTGTTGTAATCATTAGGGCCATACCCACATTCATGATGCTCCCAACAGTTCATGTTCACTATTTTTATCTCCTAGCTCATTTATGGTTTTTAACTATTTTTAACTTCAATTTTAAACAGCTTGAAAACCATAGCTAAATTATGGAACAGGAAAATTAGTCAATATTCAAAAGGTGCTATAATCCTACCTACAAATAAAAAAAGATTAAAAATTTCGCCCAAAAATTAACGACTGTTAATAATATAGCTACTATCATTTAAAAGGTAAACATAATAATACAAAAAATGCCGATTTAGGTCTGTTTGTTGATTTAATGTTAACAAAATCCCTTTTCTAAGTTACAATAATACATGATATTGAATCTTAGAAAAGGGATTTTAACTGTTTTTATTTATATATTTAACTTGATATTTTCAATATTAGATACAAACAGACTTCTTTCATTAACTGTTTTTTGCTAGACTGACACCAATATGGGATATTTTTAAATATCAGGTATCCTTAAATAATAATTGAACAAAAATTTTTTTTATCGCTACCAATCAACAATCACATAATTAAAGCCTGTGTTACTATATTATAGTGGCAGTTCCCATAAATTAATATTACGGGTGCAACAAATATAATTGTCTTAAGGCCAAAAAATGCAAACTTCTCGCCGTTTTTATCTTCCTCTACTGGTCATTATTATTTCTGTTGCTGTGGGAGTTACACTACTTAAAACTGGCCCTGCTCCTAAACGTAAGCAAGCAAAACCAGTAATAACAACAGTTACAACCATAACTGCAAAACCTACATCTTTTACAGTTTGGATATCTTCTCAAGGGCTTATTACTCCTTATCTTCGTAGTGCTGTTACTTCTGAAGCAGCAGGACGATTAGTTGAGGTTGCCCCTAAATTTATTCAGGGTGCTTTTTTTGAAAAAGGAGACCTTCTAGCCCGAATAGATCCTGAATCATATCGTTTATTTGCTATTAACCTTGAGGCATCAATTAAAATAGTAAAAGCCCGCTTAGAAGAACTACAAACATTAAGAATAAACAAACAAAAACAGCTTAAAATTGAGAATCAACTATTAAATTTAGCAGATAGACAGTTTAAAAGATTAAGTATTTTAAAAAAAGCAGGAACTGTTACAGAAAGTACTGTTGAACAAGGGGAAAGAGAGTTACTCTCCCGGCGATCAGCTGTATTAAACTTAAAAAATGGCCTTGACCTTATCCCAGCACAACGCCATAACCTTGAGGCCGAGCTACAACTTAAACAAGCCCAACGTGATACTGCACTTTTGGACCTCAAACGTACTGAAATTATTGCTCCATTTACCGGACGAGTTGTTAAAAAACAGGCTGATCTAGGACAGTTTGTTGGTAAAGGCCAAACATTAGGAGAAATTTATTCTACAGCACAATGGGAAGTAAGGTTACCAATTAGCTCTCAAGACCTTTCTCTTTTAGACCTTTCTGCTATAAAAAAAGAGAACATAGGCGTTAGTTTTGGTCCAAAAGTTAAATTAACTACTTCTGGACAGGGATCAATAAACCATCATTGGAGTGGTGATATAGTACGAATGGAATCTGTTGTGGATTCCCATACTAGACAGGTGATTTTGGTAGCTAGAATAAATTCATCTGATCAAGGAGAAAGGCTAGATTATGATTTTCTTGATGGTCTTTTTGTTGAGGCTGCAATACAAGGCCGTACACTACATAATGTTTTTGTTTTACCTCGGCATACAGCAGGCCCAGGTGATCGGGTTTTATTGATTGATAATGAGAGCCGGCTACTACGAAAAAAAGTTGATATCCCCTTTAGAAATGCAAAATCTATAGTAATTAGTGGAGGTATAAAGGCAATGGATCGCATATCACTAACCCCACTACCTTATACCCCTGATGGAGCAATAATTACTGTTCAACAAAACAAAACTAACGATAAAAAACCCCAAGACCTAGCAGATAAAGGGGAAAGATAATATGCAGGGCATGATAGATTGGTTTGCCCGCAATAGTGTGGCAGCCAACTTGTTGATGATCTCCATTTTAGCTCTTGGTGGCTGGTCTATGAGCAATAGAATTCCCCTTGAAGTTTTTCCAGAGTTTGAACGTGATATAGTAAATATTACAGTAGCATACCGTGGTGCATCTCCTGAAGAGGTAGAAGAGGCAGCAGTAATTCGTATTGAGGAAGCTATTTCAAGTTTAAGTGGAATTGAATCTATATCTTCATCTGCTTTTGAAGGTCAAGGTTTGGTGCAAGTAGAGGTTCAAAAAGGTCGTAGTCCACGTGATATATCCGACGATATTAAAAACAAGGTAGATGCTATATCCTCTTTTCCTGATGAGGTGGAATCTCCAATTATAAGTGTGCAAGAGTTCCGTCGTGAGGTTATTAGCGTTGTTGTAGCAGCCGATATTCCTGAAGAGTCTTTAAAAAAACTTGGGGAGCAAGTGCGAGATGATATTGTCAACCTGCCAGAAGTAACCCAAGTAGAGTTAATGGGTGTACGACCTTTTGAGATTTCAATTGAGGTTAATGACATTATTTTAGAGCAATTTAACTTAACATTTGCTCAAATAGTAGCAGCAATTCGCCGTCATTCAGCAGATCTTCCAGCGGGATCTTTAAAAACATTGGATGGTGAAATCACCCTTCGCACTAAAGCTCAAGCCTATCGAGGTGATGATTTTGCCCGTATTCCCATCATTACTAAGCCAGATGGCAGTCTTCTTGTTTTGGGTGAAATAGCTGTTATTCGCGATGGTTTTGAGGAGGAGTCTCTATTTTCTCGTTTTAATGGCAACCCAGCGGTACTTATTGAGGTCTACCGTACTGGACAACAAAACGCCATGGATATTGGTGCAGCGGTTAGAGATTATGTTAGCAATAGTAAAAGCCTTTTTCCGGCTGGTGTATATGTGGACTATTGGCGTGATCGCTCTCGTATTGTCCGCCTAAGGCTAGAGACACTCTTAACTAGTGCATGGCAAGGGGGTATATTAGTTTTTCTCTGTTTAACCCTGTTTTTACGCCTACGTGTGGCTATCTGGGTGTGTGTTGGTATACCCATTAGCTTTATGGGGGCACTTATGATAATGCCAGAGCTTGGAGTGACCATAAACATAGTCACCCTCTTTGCCTTTATACTTGTGCTTGGTATTGTTGTTGATGATGCAATAATCACAGGAGAAAACATTTATCGACGCATTAAAATAGGTAAAGATGGGTTGGAGTCTGCCATAATTGGTGCTCAAGAGGTCTCAGTACCTGTAACATTCGGCCTTTTAACAACAGTGGCAGCTTTTCTACCCCTATTATTTATGGAAGGAAGACGGGGGCCAATTTTTGCCCAAATACCATTGGTTGTCATTCCTGTTCTTCTTTTTTCATGGGTAGAATCTAAACTCATCCTACCAACCCATCTCTCTCATGTTAACTCAAAAATTAGTGATCAACCTGGCCCATTTCAGCGTTTTCAAATGAAGTTTGCTGATGGACTTGAAAGTGGTATAAACAGATATTATCAACCATTTTTAGAGCTGGCCTTATCTCGACGTTATCTTACCTTTGCATTATTTGCTGGTTTTTCTTTTATTATAATGGCTTTTATAGCTAGTGGTCGTTACGGTTTTACATTTTTTCCACGGGTACAGAGTGAAACAGCCCGTGCTACTTTAGCTATGCAGACAGGAACCTCAGTAGAACGAACCGAGGTTCACGCAAACCATATGGAAGAATACGCCCTTAAACTGCAAGAAAAATATCGTGACCCCGACACAGGAAAGTCTGTTATCCGTAACACATTAACTAGCATTGGTTGGCGTGCTGGTCGCTCTTCTTCTAGAGGGGGCAACCCAGAGCTAGCCCAGATAAGTTTAGAGTTAGTACCTCCAGAAGAGAGAACTGTTGATATATCAACCTCACAGTTAGTTAGGGAGTGGCGCAAAGGTATAGGTAGCATACCTGGGGCAAAAGAGCTTAACTTTAAAGCTGAAATTGGTCATGGAGGTGCACCCATAAATGTGCAACTTATGGGACAAGACTTTGATCAACTTAACACAGTTGCAAAAAAAATACGCGAACAACTAGAGCAATATGATGGTGTGTTTGATATCCAAGACAGCTTTGAGAAAGGCAAACCGGAAATTACCCTAACTATACGCAAAGAGGCTGAACTATTAGGGCTTTCTGCCACTGATTTAGGCAGGCAGGTGCGTCAGGCTTTTTTTGGTGAAGAGGCACAACGTCTGCAAAGAGGACGTGATGATGTCCGGGTTATGATACGTTTGCCTCTAGATGATAGAAAAAACCTAGCTGCATTGGAGTCATTACGAATCAGAACTCCAGATGGCTATCCTGTTCCCATTAAAACAGTTGCTAATTTGAAACTCGACCAAGGTTTTTCAACTATCCGCCGGATAGACCGAAACCGTGCAGTAAACGTTACTGCTGATATTGAAAAAAGCCGGGTAAATATAAACACCATTTCTGCTGATCTTAAGGTGTTCCTAGATGAATTGATAATAGATTATCCAGGAGTAAGATATACATTTGAAGGAGAACTAAAAGAACAGAGCGAATCATTTGGTAGCTTACGTATGGGTGTTCTGTTTGTAATGTTCTGCATTTATGGGCTTCTGGCAGTACCTTTAAAATCTTATACAAAACCTATTTTAGTAATGTTAGTTATCCCATTTAGCATAGTTGGTGCTGTTTTGGGGCATATTTTAGTGGGTATGAACTTAAGCTTGCTGAGCATCATGGGTATGCTTGCTTTATCTGGGGTTGTTGTAAACGATAGCTTAGTACTTGTAGACTGGATCAACCGTCGATTAAAAGAGGGCCTTTCACCATTTGAGGCAGCTCACAAAGCTGGTGCATCGAGATTTAGGCCAATTTTACTAACATCTCTGACCACTTTTTTTGGCTTAACACCCCTACTTCTAGAAAAAAGCACCCAGGCACAGTTTTTAATCCCCATGGCAGTATCATTAGGATTTGGCATTCTATATGCCACACTTATAAGCCTTGTGTTAGTACCATCCGGATTTTTAATATTGGAAGATTTAAAACAAGGAGTTCAAAAGTTAATACGCGGATAGCCAGGGATCTGTTTGTTAAAAAACATATTTTTACTCTATTGATTTTTGGTGTAACCTTTCGATGGCAGACTCCATCTTTTTTATAGTCCTTATTCTAGCTTCTTCGTCTAGCTTTTCCAGGTCAAGAAAAAGCCTAACCCCTTCATCTTCTACCCGTAAGAAACGGCTTTCAGCATCAATATTTTTAAAAATTCCTGATAGCTTGTAAGGGGTAATCATGCGATGTATCCCCTTTACGGTAATTGGTTCACCTTTATCTGCATCCACATGTTCTTTAACAAGTGCATAGGTTTCATAGGATAAGGCGATACCGTCAGGATCAGAAACCCCTTCTAGGCGGGCTGTAAGGTTAACTTCACCACCTATGATTGTATAATCCATACGGTCTTCACTGCCAAAGTTGCCTACATTACAAAAACCTGTATTTATGCCAACTCGCATTTGAAATGGTCTGGAATATCCCATCTCGGTCCATTTTGCACGTAGGCTCATCATGTGACGCTGCATTTCAATAGCCATGCGCACACAAGCCAAAGCATCTTCTTTTACTCCTAGAGTGTTCGGGTCACCAAAGAAGATCAACATAGCGTCACCAATAAACTTATCTATGGTGGCTCCATGTTTAATGGCTATTTTAGACATTTCTGTTAGATAATCGTTGATTAAATATGTGATATCTTCTGGTTCTAGATCATCGGTTGTGGCTGTAAAATTTTTAATATCAGAAAAAAATACAGTGAGTTTTTTACGTTCTGTACTCAGCTGCACCTCCTTAGCACCACTGAATATCATCTCGTAGATTTGTGGGGATAGATATTTCGACAATTTGCTGGAAAGTTGCTCCAGCATTGCATTTTTTTCGTCTAAAGAGCTAGTTACATCTTTTAAAGATTTTTCATTACGATCTGAAAATCGCATCATCCGTTTGGTAGATTTAAACAGCTTTTTATAGTTTTTTAAAAGCAGGTTTAACTCAGTTGCAAGAGCTTTATTGTTCTCTTTTTCTTGTGCTAAAACGGATTCAGCACGAGCAATATTATCAAGCTCCTCTTGATGAATATCATAAGACAATGGTCAGGATTCCTGTGGAACTAAGTTAAACTTTACAGATTCTAAATCTTCACCAAACTCTTCACCTAGCTCTTCCATATTGTCATCGTCAGATTCAAAAATCCAATTGACTGTAACATCAACCCCATTATCTGCACTATCTTCAAGTAAATCAAAAAGCTGCATGATAACTTTAGCACTTGTAGAGTTAAAGTATATCAACTCGAAGTTAAACGTAACTTTGCCACTGTCCATATCAGCTAAATGATCTTTTAGCTGGTTTATATTAGGGCCAAAAAATGCCGGTACATCTTCAGGGTACGATTCACCTTTTATCAAATAAACATTATCCTGAAAATTAAAATTAATTTCAGGAGAGCGTTCTGTTGCTTCAATATGAATATTATCCATGTTCAATTTCTACTTTTTATTAAATGTTAAACAATAAGAACACAAACTTCATATATTCCTAAATGAATGCTTTAAGTGCAAAAAATGTATACTCATCGTCCAGAGTTGTAAAATCAAATTCAATTGGCTTGGAGGCTTTTCTCGCAATGTCAACAAATCCTACCCCTGCCCCCTTACTACCCTCTGGGACTTCACCTTTAAGGATCTGTTTATAAAGTACTTTTAACTCTTTTTGATCCATTTTACTGATTTTTTCAAGGTGGCTTCGTAATTTTTCCGTATCTTTAGTTAATACTTTGTTGCCACAAGTTACAGAATAAGCACTATTTTCATTACCAACAGTTAAAAGCCCAAAACTAAGAACAGACTCACTACCAGTAACTTCAGGAATGCGTTCCGCGGAGTATCTTATCACATTTTGCATCTGTTCAACAAATATTGAAAAGACACCGCGCATTGTTTTAGAGTCAGCCTCTTCAATAACCATCTTCTGTTTAATAGCCTGACCAATGCCTGATAGTATGGCCTCAGTCATATATCCGCTATAACAAAAAATAATCCCTTGTTCATTAAGTGCTTGACGAATGTTGTATAAATTTGTTGCCAACATGAATAAATCCTGTAATTGGAGTTTACTGCTTATATTGTGTTGTTATTATTATATAAAAACACTGTGCTCTATTTAGAATATTACATGTGTTAATACATGTTAGCGCATATTATCTTAAAGAAATATCACTATATTTTGTCACGTATCTTTCTTCAAGGTACATTCTTTAAGGTACATAAAACAACAAAAAATTGTCTGTTTAGCAAAGCCTACACAAATAACTCACAATATCCTAATATCTAATTCATAATCAAGCAATAAAAATGCCATACCAAAAGTTAACATTATCAATTGTTAACTTTTAAGATTAAACCATTAAAATATTTTTTTTATTCAGAAGTTTTAGCCATTTTTCTATGCAACATATTGGTTTTTAAAGTAAATAAGAAAAACAAAAGTAATTTTGTTATAAGTGTGTTTTTTCTGATTTTCCTGGTTAATCAAGAAGCTGTGCCAGTGAAATGATAATAACTGCCAAATATATGCTCATTCTATCGATCTCTATTTTAACCTTTCATAACAAATAAAACAAAATGTTTAAAGCAGTCCGGTTAGTCAATTATAACACAAAATTTAGTTATTCCTCAGTTGCTAGTTTGTGTCTAGCAAAATGTGGATACTTATCACTATAATGGTCACTAATCATATTTCTCATATACAGTGGTAATGCTGCTACTCCTTTTTTTGTAAAATCATAAACATTTGGGTCTTTAAAGCTAGGATCTGCAATTTTTTTAGCAGCTGCCCACCCACTAAGCCAACACTCTTCGTGTAAACCTGAACCCTTAGTATACCCTCCTACAAAATGAATATTATTAACTCCCTGATATTTAACCAACTGACCTTGGGCCAACATTGCATCTGTATCAAAAATATTGTGATAAAATCTGTACATTCCCGGACAACCAGTATTGTTCTTAGGATTTGGAGCTATTTTTGCTCCATCAGATACCTTACCCCTATCATTTACTGTTATAAAATAGTGAGGTTCTACACAAAGATTATTAAATGTCGTGTTCTGGCAGTTATAGTCTGGGTTTTTTCGAGTATTTTGATGTTGGTTTGCATAATATGTAATAAAATATTTAAGATTTTCTGGGTTAGTATAATTAAGGTCAGTAGGAATATTAATATTGTAAGTTCGCCAAGCGTTGTTATCAGGTGGCATAAGCGAGCTATCAGAATGAATAACAACATCATTTGTTGAATATCGAAATCTAGGAAAAATATTCTGCAACTCAGATGGGATATCTTGTTTGTAATTGCCAAATGTAGCAGCAACATCTTTGGCATGCATTGCAATAACTACTGCATCAAATGTCTGAGTTGTAGGAGGATCTTTTTTAACTTTATATGTCACATCAAAGGTTTTATTAGAATTGATGATGAATGTTGCTGTAGTATGAGTAAAGACAAGCTGTTCTTGTGCACCATCAATTAAAAAGTCGCTAAGGGTGTCTATCCATGTTGTAACTCCACCCACAAAATATCTTCTGTCCACATGACTAAGTGATTGTCCCTGGCCTACTCCCTCTTGCAATAGATAATATGATATAATCATACGCATTGGTAATTCTGCTGGTGGTACACCATTGGTATAAAACATTCCTATAATACGCGGGTAGAGGTTGTTGTTTACAAAATCTTCCTTTAACCCTGCCCAAGCAACAAATTGTTCCATGGTCATATCTTTGTATATATGGATATTCTCTAGAAACTCACTGGCTTTCTTATGAAAAAGTGCATCTCCTGCCAATATATCAGCAGAGGCACTGTTACCCCAATCTCGTGTTGCATCTATAGTATAACCACTTTGGGCTACTTTTTTAGAGCCATCTTCTTTTAAAATATTAGCGTAGGCAGATGTGTCCCACAAAGGTTCACTTTTTACACCCAATTCTTTGAATACACTAACTAAATTTGTGTATGTATTTGCATTAAAATCGTTGACACCAATTTCATACCATCTTTTTTCGCCGCATATATCCAAACTTTTAGTTCGAGCATTACCACCAAGATGGTGCATAGGCTCAAAAATCTTAAACGTATAACCCATCTTTTTTAGGTAAAATGCTGTAGCCAATCCAGATATCCCACCACCAATTATTGCTACAGATTTTTTAACTGCACTCATGGTAACCCCCCTCCACTGTTATATTAATAAATTTTATTAGAAACAATTTACCATGAAAGTTTTTAAACTCATAGTATAAATAGTTTAAAAATATTATATAAAAGCAGATTATTAGTCTTTATAAATTATCAAAGTTGTAGCTATGCTTGTAAAACTTTAAACTTGCTACAATTTTTTAAAATTTATATATACTTAAGGTGGGTTAACAGGTTAGCAGCTAAATCCAACCATGGTTAGATCATCTCGGCGGTTTTCTTCACCCATATAATCATTAAATTTCTGCATAATTAACTCAGCACGGCCATCAATAGGTTCTTTGCATACATCAGTTAATAGTTGAAAAAGTCGACGTCTACCTAGTGATCTTCTTTTTGGTCCGCCAACTTGATCTTGAAATCCATCAGAATAGATAAAAAAATTATCTTCAGGGTCTACTTCTACATGGTGGTTGGTAAAAGACGCATCAAAATTATCACCAATATAGCCAATACTACACTTTGTACCTTTAATTACTTCCTGCTCGCCGTCTTTTCTTATTTTGATAAGGTTGAATCTGGCTCCTGCATAAATTAGAGAACCACTCCCATTCTCTATTTTACAGACTCCCATGTCCATACCATTATCAGATTTAGCATCTTCGTTATGTTGCTTGAGAGTACGAGTGACAAAACGGTTGAATTCCATAAGAATAAGGCCGGGATCTTGGGTTATGCCTCGAGAAACAATATTTTCAAAAGCTGCTCCTGCTACCATGGTCATAAAAGCACCTGGTATACCGTGACCAGTGCAATCAATAACAAACAGTAAACACCCTGTCTCCATGGGGTGTACAAAATAGATATCGCCACCAACTATTCCCATTGGGTTCCAAATAGCAAAAAAATTATTGAAATAGCTGTCTGTTACTTCTTTACTTGGCATCATGGTCAACTGCATATTTAATGCATAGTGAAGACTTTCGTTAATTAGTGAATTACACTCTTCCAGCTCTATTGTTGTTTCTGTTAATTCACGTGTACGCTCTTCTACTTTGTGTTCTAAGTTGGAGTATAAGTCAAAATTTTCCATAGACATAGCCAAGTAGCTAGCGATGGATTTTAAAGCTTCAACATCTCCTGTGTTTAATGTTGGATAAAAAGGCTTAGCCTCTTTAGACCGGCTGGTAAGGAGAATTGCAGTAATACGATTGTGCAACACTACAGGGACACATATAAAAAACTGCACATCAAAACGTTCTACAAAAAGCTCCCTCAACACTTCTACAGGCTTATCTTTAGTAGATAATATATAATCTCCAAGTTTGACAATAAGGTTAGTAGCAGGAAATGCTTGCTTAGAAAGATTTTTTGATGCCTCACCTTTATATCCCAACCAGTATTTAGGTAGCATAGTGCCACTTCCAGCTTTGTCCTCAATGAAAAGGATTGAACGAGTCATCTTCATCTTGGTTGAAAGGGTTTTTAATGTACGAGTTATTAAACTACCAATATCTTCTTGAAGACCAGAAGATGATTGCAGTGTGGATAGCAGTTGAAATGCTTGTTCTTTTTGTTTTAACTTTAAGCGGGTTGTAGAAATTATAGAGTCATTTTTAATGTTAATGCCTGATAGTTCATCTACCTGAGCTTTGAAATATGAGCATTTTTTATTTAACTCATCAATTTGGGCTTGATAATCCACATCATTCATTTTATATACCTTTTTAAACCTAGATGTGGTGTATTTGGGGCACTACATGATAACTACTTAAATCTAGGTTATGTGAATAAATCTATTTAGAAATGACCCCGTATATTACAATAAAAAATAGTTATTCGCAAAAAAGTGTCAGAACCCCTGTCCAATCAAGGCTTTGTGGTCTCCCTCCAATTGGCCCTATTTCAACTCCACTATAAATCCCTAACAACGGAACCCTACCATCAATAGCCTCAATAACGGCTCCTGCGTCCTCTTCATCTGCTCCGCAGTATGCAGCTGCACGCCCTGCACAATCGATATAAAAGGCAAATACTGGTGTTTTTCCTTCAGGTATATTTTCGAACAGCTCTTCTACTCGTTCGCTTATATAGGAAAAATCAACACTACGGCGCATTAATTGAAACTCACTACCAGCTACCAAATCAGGCTCGAACATTACCATAGCTTTACGTTTTATATCTGCACGTAAACATAAGCGGTTTTGGTAGTTTTCCTCTTGGAAAGGAGCATATTTCTCACCTTGGTTAACCCCCAAAGTTACAAAGAAGGAGTACTCCTTCCACGGAACATCATTATCTTTACCTAACAGCTCACTTATTACCTCTAAAGCTGGGCGGTTGTTGATTTCAAAAACTGTAGAGCTTTCAGCTTTTGTGATGGTATGATAATCGCTGGCAGGGCGACACCCATGAAGAACCGTTGTGTGCATTGTAAGCCCACCAGACAACATAAGAGCCATGGCAGAACCTTGATTTATCTCATTATTATACCACTGCCAAGTAGAGTTACAACTCATATCTCCTACAAGGCCTGCTCCTACCAGGTTTTGCATCACAGACTCATCTAAATGTTTGGATATACCCTTAAGAAGCGGCACTGCCATATTTAGTTTAAGATGTTTGCCCTCGCGGTTGACAGAATCATAAAACAGCATAAGACCCTGATCACCATTTTCAGGTAAGCTGTTCATTATTTGCTTACCAAGATCTTCACCACATGCAAGCTCATTATCATGAAGCCCATCTACCTTGAAAAGATCAAATTTAGTGCTCTTAGAAGATATAAGGATAATGCCGACCTGATAACCGTCATAGCCCAAATCTTCACTAGTTATCACCCCAACTGCATAACCACCAATTATAGGAACGTTATTACCTATTTCAGACTTAATACCTTGGGCAATTAGTATAGGGTCATGCCTGGAAGTGGAAAACAATAAAGCCTGCGATACATCATTGCTTCCTAGTTGTTCCATTGCTACTTGTACAGCCTCTACCCCAGCAGCAAGTGAGTCTGTATCTTCACTAAATCCAATACCAACGTGTGTGGTCATCTACCCCAACTCCATTAACTAGATTCGGTAGTAGTATTTTCATGTAACTACTACCGAATCTAGATAAACTTAAAAATAAATTAAAATTCTTAATAATACTGTTTAGACATATAAAATCATTAACTCTAGCGGTTTTATATATTAAACAATGTTTAGTTCAGTAGTTATTTTAATACCCTCTTCCATAGTTATTTTAACAGGAGATTTATTCATAATAATGTCTTTGACCTTCTGTACTTGAGCGTGATCACTTTTAGAAGAAGCATTAATTGTCATTTTAATTTCTTGGCCACCATTAGAAACAGTGTCATCAAGGCCAAATACACCAGCTACATCTTGTAAAAAATCGATGCTCATTTCAATACTATCAAACTCAACACCAAACAGAGCACCATTTGTGGTCATGCCAGCTGTGATACATCCACAAAGTCCTGCTAAAATATATTCTACAGGATTAGCACCCTCATCTGCACCACCTAATGGTGGGGGTTCACTAACCACTAATTCAAAGTTACGGTTGGGACCAGCTACATTTTGACCACCAGCAAAAAGAGAGTTTATTGAAACGTTGGTTTTTGTTCCCCCTCCCCATTTTGAATTTGCATGAAAACGGACTTTGCCCATCTCTCTATTTTGAGAAACAGCACCTACTAACTTTTTCACCTCTTCAATTTGAACACCATTATCCTTCATTTTCACCCCTCCTAAATTAGTTCATAAAATTTCTATAGTAATATTAATGAACCATATAGGATGCAAAATCAATAGGTGTTGAATATTGTTATTGCATTATAACTAACAATACATCTAAAACTGTAAACAACCTGTAAATGGCTTGTGATTATATATGGCGGAAAATGTTTAGATTTAGTTGTATTGCTGGATTATATGTGGAGTTAAAAGCTTGAATTTATGAGGATTTTTAAATATTTATAAATAATGTAAACATAATTAAACATTTTTTATTTAAATAGTGGAAATTTAACAGCGCTGTTTATTGCATTATGATTACATCGTGTAACATAAAATCTTGACCTGTCAGAACCTGCACAACCACTTAGAAGTAATAGCAACTCTAAAGATGCAAAACTTAATCTATCTACATCAATTAAATTGATAATAAATTTTCTATCCTGTTCATAAAGAGATACAACATACATAAATTCTTTGATTACAGTTGAATCTAACCTCTGGCCTACTGTGACAACCGCTTCGCCAGTTTTTTCATCTTCATAAACATTTAGACTCATATTATTTTGCATCATGGCTTATACCCAATAAATATTTGCATTATTTAGTGAATTTTTTTACATCTCTAACTTTCACTAATTGCTGAATATGTGCCAAAACAGCTAAGCCATTAATATCTTTATGTTAATACTGTTTTTAGGATGTTTATTTATAAATAAAGGATGGGTGTTAACTAGCTAATAAAGCAAAAATTTCCTACAAAAGTGCAAAAAATTCCATAACCTACAAAATTGTAGCTGGATCATTAGAGCAGGGGGATTTATCTACATAAACTATAGCTGAATTTATGCAATTAAGAAGAATAGTTGGCCCATAAGGTCTTTTTAATAGAGATTATTGTTTATTAACTGATTTTAAAGCTATCAGCGCATCTAATGGGTCAAATTTTCGATGTTTAACTTTTTCAACCCTTTTTATTTGTAAAGGTGATTTGCTTGTCTCATTTTTCAGGTCAACTTGCTGTCCGTTTTCCATTTTTTTGCCTGATTCATCAAAAACAATATTAACAACCGGGTGTAACAGAGCATCGGGATCGTTAGCTGCAACAACTCCTACACTACCATTTTTTAATTTAACAGTTGTACCCACAGGATAGATACCAATGGCTTTTATGAATTTTTGCACCAAATCAGAATCGAAGATATTTTTGTCGTCATCAATTAAAACTTTTAAAGCCTGACTTGCAGTCAATAACTCAAAACCCTTACGGTCTGAAGTTAAAAGATCAAACTCATTAACTATACCAGCCATCTTGCCAAGAAGATGGATCTTGTCACCATTGATTCCATTTGGATATCCACTACCATCCTCTCGTTCATGATGTTGAGAAGCAATTATTAAGACTTCTTCAGGAATATTTATGGTATTTTTTAGATAGCTGTATCCAAGGTCGATATGTAGCTTATTGTTAACAATAGTTTTGTCAGCGGTCTTTATAGACGGGCATGCAAGCCCCACATCATGCAGCATTCCACCCATACCAATATTTAGGATTGTCTGCTCATCAAACTCCATAATACGCGCAAAAATAATTAGATATGTTGCAACGTTAACTGAGTGAACAAAAATAGCATTGTCTTTATTTTGGAGCATGGCTAGAGCCATTGTTGCATTTGGGTTTCTCTGTATTGATTTAAATAAATTTACTGTTGCTCCTTCAATTTTTGATCGCTCAATTGGTCGGTTAGCAGCAATATCACCTAGAACAGCCTTTACACTGTCTTGTGCTTGTATTGTTATTTCGTTAGCTACCATAATTTCTTGTTCAAAGCTTTTAGCTTTAATCGGTGTAACGTCTGTTGCTATCTCTTCATCATCTGGAAAGTCGTCGAGATCTTGTAATTGAGCCTCTAAATTGGCTTCAACCTCGGAAGAGCATATAACACCATTTTTTTCATTGGTTATTAGATATTTATCCTGATCAAAATATTTCGCATATACCATATCAGATTTTGAGATATGCCCTACAATCCATTGTTCTATTAAAAAAGACTGAAGTTGCTCACGGGTTTTTTGACTATCATTACCATTAATTATTTTGTCTTTTATTTCTAACAGTGTATCAAGAAGATGAATGTGGTCTTTTTTATGTTTTTCAAGGTCAGGAAAATTATGCTCAAGTAAATAAGCCTCTTCCCTGCGTAGGTGTGTAGATGTATAGATCATCAAATGTCTTACTTTTGTGCGAATATCTCTCAGATTATCATTTGTAGATAACCTTTCAACCAAGCTATTTATAGTTTCAACAATCCGTTTGTGATCATTATCAAGTATAGCAATGTTGGTGCGTGGCACATCATTCCAAGAAATATTTGCTGAACTTGTCATCATGGTCTCCAAAAAATAAACAATATCACTATGTAGTGATTGTAAGTGCCAGCATACAACTTGCAGAAATAGAACCTATACACCCTAAATTAGAGCCATAGCGAACATACCTACAAGGAATTCGACAACACATATTAACGTTTGTTTATGTGAATATATATTACAATTTATAGATTAGGTAGTTTTTAAAAAAAAATCATTTTTCTACTTCTCGACCAAGATTTTTTTCTACACTGGCAATTTTACCTATTAGCCTATTTGTGGCCCCATCTCTCACATCCATTTTTATAGATACAGTAATCCGCTTACAGTCACTTTGCATTTTATCCATACACGATTTTACTACAGCCATAACTTCGTCATATTCACCTTCTAAACATGTTCCCATTGGTCCCAACTTATAAGCAACTCCGCTTTTATCAATAATATCTAAAGATCGAGAAACATATTTGCTCACACTTTCACCCTTGTCTAGAGGGGTCATAGAAAACTCTAACAATACACTCATTTTCAACTCCTGATAATAATTTTATAGTTATTTAATTAGCTTAAGCCAATATAAGGCTCTATGACTATCTAACACATAAATTACTAGCAAAATATAAACAAATTGCAAA
>JADGBW010000153.1 GCA_015231305.1 Magnetococcales bacterium
AGCAGTGTCACTTAAGCCACCCAACATAACCACATTTCTTGTGGTAAGGGCATCTATAGCAGTAAATTGAGCAATGTTTGTGGCATCAGTAACAGTAATAACCACATCTGGAGATTGAGTTGTTGCAGTTTTAAGCCCTGAAGTAGCAGTGCCACTTGTTGAAGCATAATTTATAGCGGTATCACTTAAACCACCTAAAAGCTCCACATCATGCAAAGTAAGAGCATCTATAGTATTAAATTGGGCAATGTTGGCAGCATCCGATAAAGTTATTACTACATTTGGGTCTTGAGCAGCAGCTGCACGCAACCCTGAAGAAACACTACCACTAAAAGAAGCAAAATGTGCTGCGGTATCACTCAACCCACCAGCAAGTGTTATATCAATGCTTGTTATTCCATTTAAAACCATAAATTGGCTTATATCTATAGGGTCACTTACCGTTATTGCTATTGCATCGGTACTTGAAGTAGTAAGACCCATAAGATAAGCAGCATTTCCGCTTAGTGATGCTGTAACAACCCCACCTGAGGCTTCTGCAATAGTGTTTAGCTTAGAAACAGTAGGGGTGTCTGTAACTGTAATGGTTATTAAGTCGCTGCTAGATGAGGTAAGGCTTGTTAAATCTGCTGTTGTACCACTTATAGATGCTGTAACAACTCCTGTAGTGGCTTGGGAAATAGCATTGATCTGCGCTATGGTTGGTGTATCTGAAATAGTAATAGCTACAGCACTATTTTGAGTTGTAGCTGCTGTTAGCCCTGTTGTTACAACACCGTTAGTTGCAACTAAGTTTGTTGCAATATCTGACAACCCACCAGTTAGCTCTACATTGTTATTGGTAAGAGCATCAATAGTATTAAACTGAGCAATATTTGTTGCATCAGTTATCTCAATTGTAAGGTCTGGGTATTGGTTGGTTAGGGTCGTTAGTCTGGTGGTAGCTGTGCCATCAATTGTTGCAAAATCTGTTGCTATACCTGTTACTTTACCAAGCAAAACAACGCTGTTGCTAGCTTCTGTGTTGTTAGTGTTTGTTATGCTGCTTAAAGTTGCTGTGTTTGGCTCAGCACCTGGGGTTGTTGTAATTTGAGGTTGTTCTTGCAAGGGGGTTGTAATAGCAACACTACTATTTTGCAAAGTGTTGTTTAAATTTGTCTCAAGCCGTAAGAGTGTATCCAGGGTGGTAGTAGGGGGCTCAACCTGGGGCTGGTCAACATTTTGTGGTATAGAACTTTCATTCGTAGTACTGCTAACAGTCGTGTTTAACGAAAAAGATTGGTTAAGTGTGGCAATAAACTCTGGTGATGGGGTAAATACTGCTTGGGGTGCTTCACCAACGTTTATAGTCGTTGCTGTGCCAGCTTCGTTTATGGTGACACTGTTATTGCCAGCGGTATCAGAAACTTCCATAGAACCGGAGTTATTAACCACTGTTGTTCTGCCGTCACTACCCACTTCAGCTTGAAATGAACCATCCTGAATGCTTATTACAGAGGAGGGGGTTTTTATAGTGAAATTATCAGAAGCACTATCGCCACTTGCATAACTAATTGTACCACTCAAAAGCGATACACTAAAACTGCTCTCTAAGCTACCATTTTGTTGTATATCCATTAGAGAGCTGGAACTCTCACCTAACTGGAATGTGGCTCCATCAGTAAAGCTTAGCTCTAACATGCCACCTTTAGCGGTTTCTAGAGTTTCTCCAGTTAAAATTTCATCACCATCTTTTAAAACCCGTACTTCACCAGCTTTGTTAGTGGCTGTTACTTCACCAGAAATTTTAGTAACCTTGCCTATGGTGGTTGGGGTAGCACTATCTACTACAATAGCAGAAATAGTTTCAGACTCTTGAAATGCATCTATTGCAACATCAGTATCTATTTTTAAAGTAGAGCCTTGCGTGGTTATATTTTGTTTGGGGCCAGCAACTAGAACAGTTTCAGGGGATGCAGTTAGAAGAAATTCAACATTTTCAGGAAGCAGTATATCACCGCTTGTGGTTTTAAGTGTTGGAGGTGGGTTTTGAGAAAAATAACCTTCAATAAGGTGCTGCTCTCCTAAAGCGTCAACAATAACCAGGTCGTCTCCTGAACGCAAAAACTCACCTTGCAGCAGATCGTCAGAACCTGACAGGAGAAACTCATTCGCCATGGAGGTTGGGTTAGGCAAAACAGATTCATCTGCCTTAATGGATCTAGGCTTAAAATCGGCAGGTCTAATGGGATGCTTCGCCATTTATATCTCGTGCACTTTTAGGGGTCTACCGCCCTTAGTATCTCTATCGGTTATTTACTTAAATCTCTTAAAAATAGTATAGAGATCTATTGCCTATATGGTAATTAATTCTGTATTACTTTAACATATTTTTTGAATAGTATTTGAAGTTAATTTTTCCAAAATTCGGCATATACAGTGATTTATTGCATAAACATTTGGAATATATTCTCAGTTATTGCCATTAACGTTCTCGTAATGCGTTTTGTTTTGTCTTTAATATTGGCTTTAACAGATAGTCTAAAACCGATTTTTTCCCCGTTAAAATATCTGTTGTTGCAACCATACCAGGGATAATAGGCAGGGGTTTGTTGGGGGGGCCTAGTTGGCTTGTATCTGTTATAACGCTTATTTTATAAAAATTTTCACCTTTTTCATTGGTAATGGTATCAGCACTTATCTGTTTTAATGTGCCTGTTAAACCACCATAAAGTGAAAAATCATAGGCACTAATTTTTACAACAGCCTTCTGACCTACTCTTAAAAAGGCAATATCTGCTGGTCTAATACGGGCTTCAACCAATAGAGAGTCATCTAAAGGCATTATTTCCACTAGGTCCATACCAGAGCGAATTACTTGGCCTATGGTGTGGATGCGCACCCGGATAACAGTACCCTTAACAGGAGAACGAATTGCAGTTCTGCTAACTTTATCTTTAAGGGCGGTTATAGATTCTGTTAGCTTTTGTAACTCTGCATGGCTTTCGTTTAATTGAACTTGGGCGCGGTTTCTAAAGGTGGTTATTGACTCTTCAACCCGGTTTTTTGCCTCTTCTATTTTAAGTTTAATACGGGGGATAGTGAGTGTAGCACTCTCTAACTCCGCCTCTAGCTCTGCTACTTCTCTCTTTAGGCGCACCAACTCTATTTTAGATAAATCACCGCGCAATACCATTGGTACAGCTAGGTTATACTCCTCCCTAACCAAAGCTAAGCGACGCATGGTCTGTTTATTAGACGCTTCTAGTTCAAGCAGATCTTGTTGCCTTTGCTCAATCTTTTTTTCTAGGGCTTTAAGTCCAGCAATATGCTCTTTTTGCCGAGAGTGCCATAGTTTTTTTTCATTGCTAGCCAGCTCTGGTTGTTCATCTAGTACCGCTTTAGGAAAAATTAGTTGCTTACTGTTTGTAGCCTCAGCTTTTAAACGGGCTTCAATAGCTTTTAAAGATAAATATTGAATTCTGCTCTCTTGGAAAGAGGCACGAAACTGGGTGGGGTCGATTTGCAGTAAAATTTGATCTTTTTCAACTATATCACCATCTTTTACATGTAATGATGATAAAATACCACCTTCAAGGTTTTGTACCAGACGTACTTGACCAGATGGTATTACTTTTCCTTCTCCCACAGTTACTTCATCCATTACAGCCCAATCAGCCCAAATTATAAATACTATAAAAAACAAGCCAATAGATGTTAACAGTAGATGAGCAAAAGGGTGGGCTCCTACATTTTGGGCCGCGGCGGCATCTGACATATTATGTCTATCATCCCAAGAGTTACTCATGCTGTAGAGCCTTTTCTTGGTTTTTGTTTGCTGGTTGGTTTTGTTTTTCTGGCTGTAAGGCGGTTGACAATCTCATCACGAGGCCCATCTGCTATAATTTTACCATCCTCAAAAATAATAACCCTATCAACCAACGATAATAGTGAGGCTTTGTGGGTAACCATTAAAAGTGTTTTTCCCGGTAGCAAGGCAGCCATGCGAGACTTAAATCGCTCCTCAGAACTACTGTCCATAGAGCTGGTTGGTTCATCCATCATAAGAATAGGAGGGTCGGTTAACAGTGCGCGGGCAATGGCTACTGTTTGGCGTTGTCCACCAGACAGACCTCTGCCACGCTCACCAATAACTTGATCAAAACCATGGGGGTGGCGGTTTGTAAACTCGTCAACCCCAGACTGTTTAGCAGCACGCAACAAAGCTGCATCTTCTATAAAGGGGTCTGCCATTACAATGTTGTCACGCATTGTTCCAAAAAACAGCAGCGGTTCTTGCTCTACATATCCGATATCACGGCGCAGATCTACCGGGTCAATTTGGCGTAGGTCTACTCCATCAGCCAATATTGCTCCATTACTTGGCTGGTATAAATTCATAATAAGCTTTAAAAGAGTGCTTTTTCCTGATCCAATCCGTCCTAAAAAGGCGATACGTTCCCCTGGTTTGATGCTCAGTGATATTTTGTTAAACACCTCACCCTCTTGATCTGGGTAGGCAAAACTGACATTGTCTAAGGTAATTGAACCGCTAAGTGTGGGCCTGTTGGTAAAACGTTTGTCAGTTGGACGTTCAACAGGCATTTCCATTATAGAGTTTAAGGTTTCTAATGAAACAACAGATTGCTGAAAACGTACTAAAAGCCCAGCCAACTGAGATAGTGGAGCCAAAGCTCGCCCGGTAAGAATTGTGCAGGCCACCAAGGCTCCCATGGTTATCTCCCCAGCTTGGATCTGAAAAACCCCACTGATAACCAAAGCGACCACAGCCAACTGTTGCGCCATAACAGAAAAGTTAACTGCAACAGCAGATATAAACCTAGATAGCAGGCCAGAGTTAGCAGTTACACCAACAACTTGCTCCCATTTACTCTGTACATTTCCTTCTGCCCCCAAGGTTTTAATAGTCTCCATACCTGATAGTGTTTCAATAAGTATGGCATGTTTTTGTGACGACTCCTTAAAGGATTTTCGTACCACTTTTCCCAATGGCCATTGCAAAATTAAACCTACTAAAATAACAAGTGCAGCAGCTATAGTAGGGGCCCAGACTATTGGCCCTCCTAAAAAATATATAACCAAAAGAAAAATGATAGTAAACGGCAGGTCAATAACCGTTGTAAGGGTAGCAGATGTAAAAAAGTCCCTTAGGGTTTCAAACTCCATAAGGTTTTTTGCTATAGCACCAGTAGATGCCGGTTGAGAAGACAGCTTGATGCTGTTGATATGACCAAAAAGACGAGAGGCAAGAATAGTATCGGCTTTTTTACCAGCTAAATCGAGAAAATAACCACGTAGTGTGCGTATTATAAACTCAAAAACAAACACCGTCATTGCCCCAATTGCCAATACCCATAGGGTATCAATAGCGTTATTAGGGACCACCCTATCATAGACATTCATGATAAACAGAGGGCTGGCTAAGGCAAATAGGTTTATTAAAAGTGTAGCAACAACAGCTTCGCCATATATGGTCCAGTAACGGCGTAGGGTTCCCCAAAACCAGCTTTTAGAAGGGGGGGTAGTAGTCTGGCTAGACCTAACATCAAAACTGAACTCAGGCCGTACAAAAATAACTCTGCCTAAGTATATTTTTTTAAGCTGTGCATATGAAATAGCAGTTGCACCGCTTTGGGTTTCTGGAAAAACAATGTTTGCAACCCCCTTTTTTTTATCAAAAGAGAAAAGCACACATGCCCGTCTATCTTTTAGCAAAAGAACCGCTGGTAGGGTTAAAGACGATATTTTGTTAAGCGGTTTTCGTACTTCACGGGCAGTAAGCCCCACCCGTTGGGCAGAACGTATAAAAATATCCGGGGTAAATAGACCATCAACAAGAGGCAGTCCAGCACGCAGTGCCTCAAGGGACTGGGGCCGCATCCAGTGTCTAGCAATAGTTGAGAGACACCCAAGCAACTGATCATCATGGCTGTTGCTTTTTGTGGCTGCCCACTGTTCAGTTTTTTCTTCCATTACAATTGGGCCAACGCCTCAGGTGTAAGATAATAAACGGTAAATCAATACATTATTAGGTCGCTACTTGTAACATATATTTCCTGCTATTCACAGTAAAAGTAACCAGGAAGAGCTTTGCTCTCTCTTATAAGCAACAATAAAGCGTTTAAGCTAAAGAATTGGCCCTTTTAAACCGAAATAAAGAACAGTATTAAATATTACAACAGGCTGGAAAATACTATGTTTGAAATAGGTAAATTAAACTATTTTTCAATGATTTGATGGAGCTGGGCAAGATGTTGATGGAGATGTTTTATTATGGTTGAAAAGGGTGTTTGTCAGTCTGTGCTGATCACCAAGACGGATAGTTGCCTTTAGCTGTGGTTATGACTTGTTTTATTTTACAGCTAAAAGTTAGAGTATGTATTGGATGGGTTATTAAAAATATGCCTAACCATAGAAAAGCTCATAACCGCTGCACAGCTATGCTTGTGTTAGTGGCGTTAGTTGTGTCTGGCTGTTCTGTTATTCCAAATCCCATAACATTAAAAGAAAAAATTGCATTAATGAATGCTGATCATAACTCTCTTTTTGAAGAGCAAGAGCAGATAACCCGTCCTCTCACTATTTACGATGCCATGGCCCGGTCTATAAAATATAACCTAAACCACAGGTTTAAAATAATGGAAGAGGCACTATCTTTACAGCAGCTTGATATTTCTAAAATGAGCATGTTGCCCAACTTAGCAATGTCAGCCGGATACAGCGACCGAAGTAGTGATGCTGCATATTTAGGTGCTGGTGCTCTTAGTGCATCTACATCTTCTGATAGGGTTAGTAAAACCGGAAACCTAACCATGAGCTGGAATATACTGGATTTTGGGGTTAGTTATTTTCAGGCTCAACAAGATGCAGACAGGGTTTTAATTGCTGCTCAAAGACGGCGTAAAGTTATTCATAATTTAATGCGTGATGTACGGTTTGCATTCTGGAAAGCAGTCAGTGCCCAATATCTATCATCTAAAATTGGGCCGATGATTAAAGATACTAACGAAGCCTTAACAATGGCCCGTAAGGCAGAGCAAGAAGGGTTGCCATCACCCACCGAGGCTTTACGTTACCAAAGGTTGTTAATTGAGACTCTTCGCCAGCTAAGAGCTTTGCAAGCAGATTTTGTGCAAGCAAGAACTGAATTAGCAAATATGATGAACCTAAAACCCGGAACATCGTTTAAGTTAGACGGCTTTAACAGTGCTCGACAAAGAATCCCAAAAATAAATTTTCATATTGAAGAAATGGAACGTATGGCCCTTATGAATTTACCTGAACTAAGGGAAGAAGACTATCAGGCCCGTATAGGTGTAGCTGAGACAAAAAAAGCGATAGCCAGAATGTTTCCCGGTATTGAGATAGGCATAGGAAGAAATTATGACAGTAACTCCTATTTAGTTAACAGTAGTTGGGGGTCATTAAGCACCAAATTAACATGGAACTTATTAGGTCTTATTAATGGAAAAAACCGCATTAATTTAGCCGAAGCTAAAAATGAGCTTGGCAAAACAAGGCGGCTATCTTTAAGCATGGCCTCTTTAAGTCAAGTGCATATTGCCTATCAAAATTTTATAGCTGTACGTAAACAGATGATGCTAGACGAAAATTTAGACCGCATAGACCAACGTCTTTATGAAAATACTAGTAATCTGCAAAAAACAGATATGGTTGGTCATCTAGAGAGAATTCGAAGTGCTGCTCAGTCGTTAACATCTCGCGTACAGCGCGACCAAACCTACGCCCAACTGCAAAACTCTGCAGGTCTTATATATATGTCTCTTGGTATGGACCCTTTGCCTGAAACAGTTAAAGACCACAGTGTAGATGTTTTGGCAAAATCTATAGCAATAACCATGCAGCAATGGGAAAATAAGTCACCATTTAGCCATTTACGAAGCCTAAAAATTTCAGATCAACATGATAGTTTTTCTATACTATCCTCAAACTTTGGTAAAAAAAGGAATTTAAACTCTTATATAAGTGCAAATTATATAGATACCAACGATTATCCAGTTAAAACAAGACCCAAACCTAGCTTTGCTGTTAAGCTAAAAAAAGAGAATGCTACTAGCAGCCAGAAGATAGCTAAACATACAAAACAAGTTACAACTAATAGTGACATAAGCTTGCAACATAAGCCCGTTTTCAACCAAAAAGCACCCCAGCCGAATAATGCTCCCAAAAATCAAAGTACAAGAAATCGTGCTTTTCAACCAGTAAGGGAAATAAATAGATATCCATCTCAGTATACAGATTATTATTATGTTAGGCTTAACCCAAACAGCACCTTGTCACCACCAATAGTGCCCAATAATAATATTATATATCACCCAGCAGAGCCATATTACAGATGGCCGGACAACTCTTATGGTTCTCAACATATCTATTATGTTTGGCCTTAAGGTATTAAAAGAGTGGGCCATATAAATATGACTATATCTCCATGAAACATACCCATAAGTCGATTAGTAAAATATATCCTAAACTTCTACCAGCAATACGGTTATGTAGCTTTAAATTTATTAAGTTTAGCTGCTTAATTGTTCTGGCTTTGTTATATCCAAACATTGCAACAAGTCAAAGCCCAGGTTCTGATATGCATCCACAAATTCGTGCTCAGTTAACGCCACGTTATCAAGCTGTTATTTCGGCTGAGATTGCCGGAAAAATCATAGTTTTTAATTTTAGAGAAGGCGAGAA
>JADGBW010000041.1 GCA_015231305.1 Magnetococcales bacterium
GGGTCTTATGATAAAGGCATTATTGTATCTGCTCTTACCCAACTACAGTCAATACGTTTTTTAAAAGGGGTTCGTAACCTAGATGAAGCCCTTGAAAGCAAAAAAATTATTCGTATTGACGATCAATACAAATATTTAACAAAAGTGGTACATGCTGGTGTTAGACCACTGAAAATTAGTAGTTTTGATCCTGTAGAATTGACATTTAAAATGGATTTTCTTCTTTGGTTTAGTTACCAGGGAGAGTTTGATGTTGGTGGTATTGAATTTCTTAATGCCATTGACCCAATAAAAATTTCAAAGCCAATGAAAAAAAAGAAAGTTGGCGATCTTCACTATGAGCTCTATCAGCTTGAAGGAGAGTTCAACGCAGACTTTATCTCAACCAAAGCCCGGTTTGGTCAACACACTCTTGGTCTCTCGTTTCGTCACCGCGACTTAACCATGAACCATCTTATTTTTGTGGCAGACAGACACGGCATGATGTTAACAGATACCAAAGCAGCATTGGCGCAGTTAAAGTTAGATAACGTGCTAAGTGCAGCTTCTGGTTGGGCTATTAAGCGGTATCATGCTTCTCAAGAGGCCTACAAAGGAGCCACCCTTGGCGACCCAGAGCAGTTGGGTTTGGCTGGTGATCAAGTTTCTTTTTCTAGGATGAATATAGCATTACAGATCCATGAAGGCCGCTTTTCATTTAGAGATGTTATTTCACCAGAGGTAGGACAGTGGCTACAATGGGCAGCAGTATTGTTGTTACTAGCACTGTGGTGGTACGGCAAGCATTTGAAGGCTAAAAACCTTAATACTCCTCCTTGGACAATACCTGCCAATGCTTTAGGTCTGTTGGTTTTTCTTATGACTACAGAGTTGATATGGACTGCTCTACTATCGGATAGTGCCGATCCATATCTGCTGGACCTTCTTATTAAAGGGTTTGATGTACTATGGCTGTGGATACCAGCAATATTATTGGTTAAAAGCATAAAGGTATTTATTTGGGAACCCCTTGAAGAGACCACAGGTCGCCAAGCACCGATTTTGGTTCGAAACATAATAGCTTTTATAATCTACCTGCTGGCTTTCTTTGGAGTCATCGCTTTTGTTCTTGAATATCCTCTTACTGGGCTGCTAGCTACGTCCGGTGTGTTTGCTATGATAATTGGTTTGGCAGTACAGATGAATATCTCCAATATTTTCTCAGGACTAGCAATGAATATTGAGAGGCCATTTGCTATTGGAGACTGTGTTCAGATTGGCTCTGAGGGACCAGCAGAAGTGTTGGATATTTCATGGCGTACTACATCTTTAGCCAGTAAGTTTGGTTATGGCATTCGTATTCCAAACAGTTCGGCAGCTGAGTCTACTATTACAAACTACTCAAGAATCAAACCTACTTGTACCATGATCACAGTATCTGTGGCTCCAGAATATGATCCTCGTCTTATGACAGAGTTAATGGAGAAGGCGCTTTCAAAGTGTGAAAAAATTGCCACCGATGATAAACACCAAATGATCAAAGATTGGGGCCCATATGGAGTAATGTACGCTGGTATAACAATGGAAGATCGAGTTTCAGTTTCTAAGTACTGGGTTTGGTATTTTGTGGAAGAGTATTTCTCACGTAGCGGGGTTGCTGATGAAGTTTGGCGACGAGTTTGGGAAACTTTAACTGAAGAAGGCATTCAGCCAACTCTATCTCCAAGTGGTGATTTTCAACTACCAATGGGTATGCCCATGGTGAATGTAAAATAGTAATTAAAAAAACTGGTAGCGAGTTCTCTCGCTACCAGTTTTTGAATATGGCTTAACCTAATAAGCCTGAAAAGTATGCTAAATTGAATTTGTGCATCATATAGATATTAAGGAATATCTTGTATGAGTTATACAGCCCCTTTAAAAAACACCTTTCAAAACCAAGCTTTATTACCTGAGCTTCCCATCCCAGATTTAAAAGATACCTGTGCAAGGTTTCTTGTTCTTACTAAACCGTTATTATCCAATAAAGAGCAGAGAAAAACTGAAGATATTGTTGCAAAATTTATTGCTAAAGGTGGTGATGGGGAAAAGCTGCAACAGGAATTGATTAAATGGTCTAAAACTACCGAGAACAATAACTGGCTAGAGCCATTTATGTATGATAACTACCTTGAATTTAGGGGAGTTCTTCCAGCAAATAGTAATTTTTCTGTAATTGTAGAAGATATACCCCAAATAGAAGGTATAAATCAGCTTCAGTGCGCCACAGCAGTAACCGTTGCTGTAATTAAATTTAAAAACCTTATTAAAAATGAGACTCTGACTCCAGAAAATGTAAATGATGCAAATATCTGTATGGATCAGGTGAAAAATTTATTTGGTAGCTGCCGTATACCCAGGCAAGGGCGAGACGAACTAACAACAGCTTACCCTAAAGATAACGGTAGTCCAGAATATGCTAAACACATTTTAGTGTTATATAACGGTCATGTTTTTTCTCTTACAGTCTGTGATGAGCTGGGCTTGGCACTACCAGACTGGGAGATTTTACAGGGGTTCGAACAGATAATTAAGCTGGGTAGCTCCCCAAACGCCAAGGAGATGCAGCTTGCTGTTCTAACCGCTCAAAAGCGAGACATTTGGGCTAAAGCCAGAGAGCATGTTATCAATGCTAATAACCAGAACAGGCAGATACTTGAGAACATTGAAAAATCATTATGTACTATAGTATTAGATAACAATGCACCACTTAATTATTGTGAAAAACTAAAAGTGGCACTACTTGGCCATGGTCAGGATCGTTGGTTTGATAAACCAGTTCAAATAATTGTGGCAAAAAATGGTTCCTTAAGTATGAATATAGAGCATTCCAGTGTTGATGGCATAACGGCACACCGTCTGCTCAATGGGATAAATAGCATTATTGCACCATTACAGTTAAACCCAGATACAGCAGTTCTTCCAACCGCTAGGCCAAAGTTAAAAGACAACAGAAAATTATTAACTTCTCAGGCTAAAAGGCTAGACTTTATTTTAAATGCCGAGGTGCGAAAACTGATAATAGAGGCGGATGAGGATTATAAGCTTTTTATTTTAAGTAAAAAATCACATTTTATAAAAATAAATGATATTGGCTACACTAGAATTAAAGGGTTGAAATTCAGCCCTGATGCTTTTGTCCAGTTGGCAATATTGGCAACTCAATACAGTGTGTTTAAAAAGTGCCGCAGTACTTATGAGTCGGTACTTATAAACCATTTTTTGCATGGCAGAACCCAATGTATGCGGCCGGTAACATTAGAGGCGATAAATTTTGCTAAAAAAATGGTCTCTTCTTGCTCCAATGCAGAAAAAATTGCATCTCTGCATTTAGCTGCTAAGAGACATGTAGAGGGTTTAAAGTATGCTAAACAGGGGCTGGGAGTTGACCGGCATCTAGTTGGTATACAAAAAATTCACCATTATTTTGGTAAAGAGTTAGGTATTAACAAGCCATTAGAGCTTTTTTCAAGTAGTGGCTGGAAAGCATTAAGTACAGATTTTCTAACTACATCTGGGACTGGTGAATTGTTCTGCGGTTTTGGGCCAACTATTAAAAATGGTATTGCAATAGACTACTGTCTTTGCTCAAATTTTTTAGCCTTTTCCATTGTGACCGATGCCACAATGGAAAAGGAGTTAATGGCTTTTATCAAGAGCTTTAAATCAAATATAGAAAATATGTTAGATCTTATAGAGCAACAATAAATCACACTGCTTAGGCTTGGAATTTCATAATACCCCACTGTAAATAACCAGATTTTCCAGCATCTATCCAATGGTTTAAGCCAATGCCCATATTATTTAAATAGGTTTGGCTAATTTTATCTTGTAGGTTGCTTTGGTTCTCTACCATTTTTTGATGGATCTTCTGATAATGTAGCTGCAAGTTTTTGGAGAGATCTTCCATAAAAATTTCTTTTAGTCCAAATTCATTAGTGGTCTTTTTATAAAATGGATAAGAACCCAAGCTATCTAAATGAATACGGTTAAGAACTGGTTCTAAAAGCTCTTTAGGTGTGCCTTGGGTCTGCATGATGTCCGAAAGAATAAAAAAGCCACCTGGTTTAAGGACTCTTGCAGCTTCAGCAATTACTTTTGCTCTCTCACTGCTATGTAAAATTGCATCTTGGGACCAAATAAGGTCATAGCTGTTGTCAGCAAAGGGAATAGCTTCAAAGCTCCCTTCAACGGCTTCTACTAGGTGGTCTAACTTTTGTGCTCTGTTTAGCTCTCTAGCATAGGTGTTTTGCACGTCGCTTAAGTTGAGGCTAGTTACCTGACATTTAAACCTAGTGGCTAGATAACGAGCTGCTCCACAGTATCCGCCACCAAGGTCCAGTACTTTATGTTCTGGCTTTAAATAACCTTCCATATGGTTTGCCATGGTTTCTACTGTTCTGCGTGAGGCAGTGCGAACCTCTTCTTGGGGGTTTTCAAAGATACCTATATGGATATCCTCTCCACCCCAAAGCAGCCGATAAAAAGTGTCGGCATCGGAACTGTTATAATAGGTACGGCTAGTCTCAACTACTTCAGAGTAGCTAGGTTTCATCTTCTATTTCCCCTTTTCATCAGCATTTTCTTTTGGAACTTTAATAAATTGCTGTGCATCAGCAACATATTTTTTATCAGCTAAGTGGATGAAAAAATCTGGGTGATCTTCATCAGGGTAGGTCTCTAAAAAATCTCCATAAGAAGTTAGCTCTTGAAATCCCACCTCACGCATTAAACGATGCACATAAGCTTTGCGCAATGGGAACATGTTGAGATGGTAGACTGACTTATCATTAAATTCATAGCGGAACCTGGTAAGGCCCTCATCGATATGTTCCGGTTCTGCCTTAACCCCATCTCCACAGTAATAAAAGGTGTGTTTGGTGGAAAATCCGTTATCTAGAATGTTGTCATAGTTGCGTTGATCCAGCATAAGAATGCCATCTTCGTTAAGTACAGAATAGAACTCAGCCAGGGCTTTACGACGATCTTTTTCTGTAAACAAGTGGGTAAAAGAGTTGCCAAGGCAGATGATGGCATCAAAGCGGTTGGTTATATCTCTTGATAACCATCGCCAATCTGTCTGCACAACCTGGAGAGTCACCCCTTGTTTGCGGCCATTCTCAAAGGCTTTAGCCAGCATATTGGGGTTGCCATCGGCACTTACCACATTAAACCCAGCTTTTTTTAGCTGTACTGAGTGAAATCCAGTTCCTGTTGCTACATCCAATACCCGCTTTACTCCTCTATCTTTAAGGGTTTGGATAAAAAACTCACCTTCACTTTTTGCCCGCGCTTCCCAGTCTATGAGTTCATCCCATTTTTCTACTAAGCTTGCAACATATTCTCCTTGGTATTGGTTGGTGTCACGAGCATCTATAGGGTTTGCGCCATGGTCTTGCTTTTTTTTATTCATTAGTGTTATTTCTCTTAAAATTATGATTTAAAAAGGTTTTCACTCAGTTTTCTAATGGATGGAAAATTTAGTATGTCGCCAAATGGGATTGCTTGAGGGCTTTCCATAATTTTTTGTAGGCTAAGGGTTAGCTCAACTGCACTGAGGCTGTCCCCCCCAAGCTCAAAAAAGTTGTCATCTAAGCTTGGGTCTACAACCCCCAAAATTTCGTTATAAGCTTGGGCTACTTTTTGCTGTATGGAGTTAAAGCCGTTTTGTACATGTTGAGATTTAGGATGGGTAGAAATGGATTTCTTAGTTTTGATATTGTTTGCTGTTGTTTTAGTATAGCCATCACCTCGACTATCTTGATTTAGCCATTTGTTTACGCGCGGTTGTATGGGACGGGTAGTTACTACCACAGGATCTGGTAGGGGGGTTTGCACTAGTTTTTCTAAAATTTGCAACGCCTCTTCTGGTTTCATGGCGTAGGCTGCTTGGGTCTGTTCATAAAACCCGGTCTGCTGAAATGAATAGTCAAAATCCCAATCATCCCAGTTTATAGTTATCCACTGCTGGTTTAAGCTGTTATCACGGTTTTCCCGTTGGCTGAAATCGTCCATAAAGCGGTTGGCAGCAGCATAAGCAGCCATTCCCAAGCCACCAAGTATGGCAGCTAGGGATGAGAACAGAACTACAAATGTTTTATTGTTATCTGTCTGTTGGGCAAGAGCCTGCTTCAGGTTTAACACTCCCTGGATTTTGGCAGAAAACTCATTTTGGGCAGTTTGGGCGGTCATTAGGGTTATAGACTTTAGATCAGCCAACCCAGCAGCATGGAAAATACCGTGTGGGTTGCCAAAGCTTTGCTTAGTTTTTTGTAGCAGGTTTTTAACATCGGTGAAATTTCCACAATCACAGTCTGGAACAACCAGTACTTTGCCACCACTTTTTATTATTTCACTAAATAGCTGTTGCTGCTCTTGGGTTGGTTCACGGTTGTTTCTGCTGGAGATGGCAATATAGCAGCCACGTTTACCAAGAAATTCAGTCAGTTTCATACCAATACGCCCAAGCCCACCGGTAATAATATAAACCTCTTTTGGTAAACCAAGTTGTCTGTTTGGCTTATTGGTTGTTGGTAATGGCTGGTAGTTTGGTAGCCAACGGTTGCCGTCTCTAATAGCAATGATTGACTCTTTATCTGGTATAGGTGCTAGAAGTTCGTTGAGTAGGGGGTTAAGATCAGCATTTTGGTTGTCGGATATATCCACCACCCGACATGCAACTTGAGGATTTTCCTGGGCTAGTACCTGTGCTGAGCTTATATTTATACCAGCTACAGGGTTTAATATTTCACTATTTATTCGCACTGCATTGGTAGTTAACATCCAAATGTTTAGTGGTGTGTTTACCGCCCACAGTTGCACCCCTTTTGCTAACTGTATAAATGTATTAAAAAAG
Organism: Magnetococcales bacterium; assembly: GCA_015231305.1. Classification (GTDB taxonomy): domain Bacteria; phylum Pseudomonadota; class Magnetococcia; order Magnetococcales; family JADFYX01. The sequence goes on from JADGBW010000041.1 coordinate 6,875, forward strand.
TTGGCAGTACTTTCGGCTTCATTTTTATTAGGCTGAGGAGTTAAGGCAAAAAGTATGCGACAGCTTGTTTTATTAGCTGTTGATAATTTGGCTAGGCTTGATGTGAAAAACTCCACATCAAGAGGGGAGTTTTTAGGTGGTAAAATTGTCTCCACCTTATGGCCTGCTTGGGCTAGCTTTGCTGCAATTTTTTGCCCCAAAATGTTGTTTGTTCCTGCGGTATCTAAAAACAACAACCATGATTGGGGTGGTGAATCTGGATCAATAAGGGGTGGTAGCCATAGGCTGCGGTGCCAAGATGGGAAAAAACAACGATGCTTGGGTGAAAGTGTAGCATCATCATTTTGAAGCATGTTGTTCTTCTGGTTTTTAGGGGTCTCATACCAACATCGGCTACGCTGAAATGCGTAGGTTGGCAGAGAAACTCTATTAATTTTTTGTTCTTGAAAAAGTTGACTCCAATTAAGATCTATTCCTTGTCTCCACACACTGCCCAACCCTTGATACAAGCGATCCACATCGTTTTCATTAGTTTGACGAACATGGCGCATAAATGAGACTAAGTCTGGTTTATTCTGCTTAAGCTTAATTGCGCTTTGCATAAGGGTGCGGATTAATGTCTGCCCTGGTCCTACCTCCAAAAACAGCTGTTTTTCGCCAGTTTCTAAGTGCCGTAGCATATTGTCACCAAAACGGACGGTGGAGGTCATCTGCTTACTCCAATAGTCGTCTGCTAAAGGTTTATCGTCAGCCATCCAGCCACCAGTTAAGTTGGATGTTATGGGAATGGTTGCTTGGCTAAATTTAGTTGCTTTGGCTTTTTCTAATAATATTTGCGACGGAATTTCCATAAATGGAGAGTGAAAAGCCCGGTTTACACCTACCAGTTTGTGGGTAACACCCTGTTTTTCAAATAGTTGAGCTAGCTCATTTATAGCAGCTATAGCACCAGAAAAAACCGTGTCTTGGGGTGAGTTGACTGCGCCAATTGCAAGTTGAGGGTAAGAATTTAGGTAGGGTAGGGCCTCTTCCTCGCTAAGTGCAGCCCAAAGCATGGCCCCTGTAGGGCAGTCAGCCATGGCTTTGCCTCTTATAGCTACTAGCTCTACGGCATCTTTTAAGGTGATTATGCCTGCAATGCAAGCTGCAACATATTCTCCCAAACTGTGTCCTGAAACTGCGTTGGGTTTAATGCCAAACTCAATTAAGGTGCAAGCTAGAGCATATTCAACAGTAAACAGGGCAGGTTGTAGATAGTTAGCCCTTTGTAGCCAATCTCCATTATCTTGATTGTTAATTTTTTTAAAAAACAGAGAATGTATCTCACTACCAATCAAAGGGGCGAAGAGGTCGAGACAGCTCTGAGCATGGTTACGAAATATGGGCATGGAATGGAAAAGTTCCGCGCCCATTCCCAAATGTTGAGAACCTTGTCCGGGGAAAAGAAAAACCACACCATCAACCCGCTCAGGAGCCTTAGGAAACCCACCTGTATAACTATTAATAGCTTTTAAAGCGGATTCATTTTCTTGGGCTGTAATGGTTATTCTACAAGGAAAAGTTTCCCGACCTACCGCCAAAGTATAAGCGACTTGAGCTAGCGATAGCTGGGGGTTGTGTTTTAAATAAGATTTTAGATTAAGGTAGTTATCTTCTAGAGCCTGGGGGGTTTTACCCGATATCGGCATTATATGGAATGAACTACCAGCCACCTCATGTTGTTTTGGTGGGGTTGGAGCCTCTTCTAATATCATATGGCAGTTGGTACCACCAATACCCAAGCTGGTAACCGCAGCTCTTTTAGGAGATGGGGCCGAAGAGGGCCAATCTTGAGTGCTGGTTGGAATATAAAATGGGGAGCTTTCCAGGTACATTTTTGGGTTTGCATGCTGGAAGTTCAGGTTTGCTGGTATTTTTTTGTTGTGTAGGGCCAACACAGCTTTACATAATCCAACCACCCCAGCAGCAATATTTGCATGGCCCATGTTGGGTTTAATGGAACCCACAGCACACTGTTTTATTTTGTCACTATTAGGTTTAAATACTTGGGTAAGAGCTTGAATTTCTAAAGGATCACCAACAACGGTTCCGGTTCCGTGGGCCTCTATAAAAGATATTGAGTCTGGGGATACTTTGGCGTTGGCATAGGCATGTTGCAACATTTCAACCTGCCCATTTTTACTAGGGGCAGAATATCCCCCTTTGGCACTACCATCGTTATTGTATGAAAACCCTTTAACTACCGCTAAAATGTTGTCTCCATCCTCTAGGGCCTTTGATAGTTTTTTAATCAGAACAACCCCAACACCCTCACCGAGAATAGTACCTTCAGCTTTGGCATCAAAAGAGCGACACATTCCATCGGGTGAGCTAATATGGCCTTTTACATACTGATATCCTCCACGGGGAAAAGTAAGACTAGAAGCTCCAGCCAACGCTGCTTCACACTGTCCGCCCAGCACAGCTTGACAAGCATTTGCAACTGCTACTAGTCCTGTGGAGCAAGAGGTCTGTACAGTAACTGCAGGACCACTCAGATTAAGAAGATATGCAGAACGTGATGTTAAATAGTCCTTGTCGTTGCCAATTTCGGTCAAGTGAAATGCGGTTGGGTCTGTGAAATCATGCAATCCACCACCTTTTAGGGTGTGAATTAAATAGCTTGGCAGATAACAGCCAGCAAATACACCAACCCGCCCTATGGTAGTAGGGGTGTTACGAGGTGCATAACCTGCGCTTTCAAGCGTCTCCCAACAGCACTCAAGAAAAAGCCGGTGCTGGGGGTCCATCAAAGCTGCCTCTCGATTGCTCAAACCCCAAAAACGGACATCGAACTGGTCAGCATCTTTAACTGCTGCTCCAACTTTTACATAGTCAGGATGGTTGACAGCCTCTGGGGGAATACCATTATTAAGTAACTCTTCATCGCTATAACTATGAAAGGAGTTTGTCTCCTCAATAAGGTTTTGCCAAAACTCAGAAATGTTCTTTGCACCAGGAAAACGCCCAGACATACCAACTATTGCTAGCTCTTCTTGTTCTGAAGAAGGGTTGGATTGTGTGGTGCTGAAAATTGGGGCCTGTTTAATTGTACTGTTGCCGGATATTATTGCTGCCATTTCTTGCCATGTTGGGTTGGCATAAATTTCTAAAGCACCCATTTGGATGTTAAAAATATCCTCAATATCTAGCCCTAACTCAATTGCAATTAGGCTGTCTCCGCCTAAGTCGAAAAAATTATCGTTAGGGCGAGTAGGGCGGTTACCGTTAAGATGTTTTTCCCAAAGATCTGCTACCCGGTTTTCTACATTTATTGCACGTTTAGGTGCAGCCTCTGTTTTATTATTTTCAGGGAGAGGTGGCAGACTCTTGCGGTCTAATTTACCAGTCCGGTCACAAATCGGCAGTTTATCTAGTACTACAAAAATAGTAGGTATGGCGTAGTGGGGTAGTTTATCTTGTAAAAAGTTACGTACATCAGCTTTTAACCTAGATTCGGCAGTTGGCGGTGCATGCTTGGCGACAAATACCGGATCTAGGCTTAAGTCATGGTTTTTATCTGGGTTGCTAGGTAGTAAATATGCTGCTAAAGCAATAGGCTGTTTAGTGTCTTGGTCCAGCTTTGGAACAGCCACACAAGCAGCTATATCATCCATAGCTAAAATAGCAGACTCAACCGCATCAGGAACAATACTATACCCCCGTAGTTTAATCATAAATGTGGTTCTACCATGTATTTCAAGCTCTCCACTAGGAAGAATTACACCACCATCACCAGTATGGAATATCCGAGAGCCGGGTTTGCCATTAGGGTTAGCTATAAATCGTTGTGCGTTTTGTTCTGGTAGGTTTAAATAACCTCTAGCAAGTGAGTCACCACCAACATATATCTCTCCTGCTACTCCAAATGGTAGAGGTTTTTGCTCTTCATCCAATACCAGTATCTCAACATTGGACATAGGAGCACCAACCGCTGCAAATGGTGGTGGGTTGGCAGAAGTTATTGGTTTAAGTGTGGTTGTGCAGATATCGTGGCATTCAGAAATGCTATAATCATTAACTAACTGCACATCTGGTAAAAGTTCATAAAATTGCTGAACCTGAGGGGTAGATACGACTTCACCATTTAGATAAACATAGCGCAAAGAAGAGAGCCGTTGACTAAGGTTTGCTAATGGACGTTCCAGAATGCGTTTTAACAAGCTTGGTGTGAAAAGAATACGGGTTATTTGGTGTTTTTCTAAAAAATCCATAAGCCGGGTAGGGTCAATCATTACCAGGTCTGGCACAACATATACCGGAAAACCTTGTAGCAGTGGCCGTAGTGACTCCCAAACAAAAAATATGTTACATGCCTCCCGCTCTCCTTCTTTATAGGGGAGATGTCTAAAACGCCAATAATATGAGTTAACTGACCCCCTGTGGGGGCAAATTATAGTTTTTGGTGCACCAGTAGTGCCTGAAGTTAAAACACCATAAGCTAAGCTGTCTGGGCCTGGGGGTGGGTTGGCCTCTACTTTTTTAGTGCTTGCTTCTTTTATAAGCTCTTTGCATATTTTATCCTGCCAACCTTCATCCAATGGTACAGCCCGGTTGGTATTGTGCCACTCTTTGGGCAGGTTGGGCCTGTTTTGTGAGTCTGTTAAAACCAGCAACGGATCAGTTGATTTAAGAATTTGCGCAACCACACTAACAGGAGAAGCCGTCTCAATAGGTAGGAAAGCTCCCCCAGCTTTTAGAATGGCAAGCATAGCTGTAACATAGTCCGCCTTATGCTCCATAAAAATTGCGACTAAGCGGTCTACTCCACAGCCTTTTTGTAAAATATAGCGGGCTAATTTATCACTACGCTTTTCAAGCTCAGCAAAGGTAAATGAGTTTTTTTCATCAACTACAGCCAAGCTATCTGGAGTTTTTATTACCTGTTCGCTAAATAGTTGGTGTAGGCACTTTTCAGGATATGGTTCAACAGGACCGCGAAGAATCCCTGGAGGCAACTCAGATAAGTCATCTTGCAGGGTGGCTGCAATGGTTTGGGTTAATTGACCTGTATTGGTTTGGGTATAAAAATGGCCCCCGTCAAACATCTCAAGAGAAAAATTTGCAGAAGTAATCAGTTGCCATTTTTCTAATTGTTTTTTAGTAACTGTTGCATCGTCTTTTCCCCCGAAAGCTGTAATTGGAATGGGTAGAGGGTGGGATTTATAGAGAAAATTTTCCACCAGCTTATAGTCGGCTCTAAGTGGTTTTAAAATTACCTGTTGCAGACTTCTATCTTTTGTATATTCAACAGGGATCAAGCCAAGATCAATAACAGATGCCCAAAGTTCTTCATTGTTAAGGGAGTAAATGGAATTTGAGCCATCGTGATTAGCTGATGGGCCTGCATGGGCTGAAACCATAAGGCGCAGTGGAGTTGTCTCTCCTCTATCTAAAAGCTTTTTGGTTACTGTTAAAGCGGTAATAGAGCCAAGACTATGACCAAAAAAGGCAAAGGGTTTGTTAAGCCAAGGTGATAGATCTTTAAGTAGGTTGTCGCTCCATTCGTCAAGGTTACTCAAAGGAGGTTCGCTCATTCTACTGCCACGGCCAGGTGGGTTAATGGCTATCACTTCAACCCATAATGGAAGCCCTTGGCTCCACTCTCTAAATGCGCTTGCCCCACCTCCACCGTGGGGAAAACAGAATAGCCGCAAACGGGCTTGGGGTCTAAGTTGTGGAGACCATAACCACGGATTATCAGATATTTTACTGTTCACATTTTTTTCCAATGCATAAGCTTAATTAAATTTGCAATTATTTTGTTAAACCTAGTTAAGGCAGTAGTTATCATATGTACTGGCAAAACATGTTTTTTCATCTAGTAAATTAGAAAATAGTCTCATTGCCAACAAGTTAACTTTGGTTATTTCTGGGCCTTCAGACAAACCAATATGTTGTGCCTATAATGTGCGCTTAAATGCCGTAACTAGGTTGTAACATGTAATGAACCCACTAGTTTATAACTAGTATATTGAGGTTTGCTCAGTCATTTACTTGTTGCTATGTCATTTTAGAAGTGTGAAAAAAAGGCTGGTTTCTGCGGATTGATGAAATTACCAAGCTACTTGCAGAAATAAAAGTCGATGATCTTCAAAAATTCATAAAATGGACTACCATACTAACCACCAGTTAACATGTTTACAATGAATTTACGAAACTAAGAATTTTCAATAAACTTAAAAAAGCATGAAAAACCTCTCTATGATTATGAGTTTTGTATTACGCAAAAGAGTTGTTGTGTAACATTGATGTGTTAATAGCTTTTACAAAGTTAAATTTTTGCAAGATCAAAACATCGTTAATTATCGCTCATATATGGCAGCCACTTGACAATCTAGTATTGTTCTGCAATATTTTGGGGAGTTGAATTTTACGATATATTAATAGAATCAATCATTTGTAACGTCTAATGACAACGGCAGAGTGACGGCTGTTTCATAACCTATCTTTATGGTGAAATGTTAAGCGGTTTATCATAGAAAACTAAGGTATTCTTTACAGATAAACGCTATAAAAGGGGGCTTTGGCTCCATTAACATGAAAAACATTGATACCCATAAACTTCGTGACCTACTATTTGTTAAAAACATAAATAATAAATTAAAGGCCAAGTTTCTAGTTAAGTTGTTGTTGGCGCTGCTGTTTGTGGTCTGTTCTTTAGTGGGCCCAGCCAATGGTTTAAAACATGCTCATGCAGCATTTAATTTAAATGATGGCTTGGTTGCACACTATTCTCTAAATGGTAACGCATCTGATGCATCCAAGAGGAGAAATAACGCATCAATTTACGGTGCAACACCGACCTTTGACCGTTTTGGCAGCCCCAATAGTGCTTATCATTTTAACGGTATACATGACTTTATCAAAGGCCCGCACCTTCCTTTAGGTAATAGTTTTTCCATAAGCTTATGGGTCTATTTGCCATCTAATAACAGTGAGCTTATGACCCTGTTTTGGCAGCTTGACCATAAAAAAGTAAAAAATTCACTCCGACTCAGCCTCACCAAAGAACAAAATTTAGTTTTATCGTTTGGTGGTGGTAACCTAACAAGCAAAACCTCTTTACATGCAGGTAGTTGGCACCATGTAGTTGTGGTCAACTCTCCTTCGCAAAAATCAACGCAACTATATTTAGACACAATGCTTGTAAGTCATGGTAATTTAGGGAGATATTCTGACAAAAAGGGTCGAGTGTTTATAGGTTCAGCCTTTCGTAGTGACGCTTTTGAAGGCTCAATAGATGATGTTAGAATCTTCAGGCGTTCTCTCTCTTTGCAAGAGATAACAACACTATATGCAATGGATGAAATTTCCAGCTTGGACAAACTGTCCGATAGCTCTAACGATATTAAAAACCTGTTTATTTCACACAACACAATTCTTCCCCTGGCAAAACCAATTCCAGGAGCAGCAAAAACTGCTCTACATAACTTAAGCAACGAAGAGGTTTTAGCCCGGAATCAAACTCTATGGGAGCAGTCCAAGAATGACTTGAAAGCTTCACTTAGGGCTATACAGAAAAGCGATGTTCTTATCAACGAAATACAGCGCCAAATCAGTCTTTATAAAATTTCAGGCCAGAGGCCAGTACCATTGGCTAAGATGGTTGGAGACATAGATCATCAAAAAATTGCCATAGATCACGCTAATAGCCATCTTAATATACTCAAAAAAAAGATGGAGTTGATGAAAAACCATCAACAGTTGCTAAAAAATAAGTCTGAGCAACTGCATACCGCACAAAAAACCGCTAAGATTTTTGCTAACACCCTTGTTAAGCTCGTTTTGTTTATAAAGGAAATAAATTGGAGGGTTGCTGACGGAACATTAGAACCAATAAAAATTCCAAAATCTGTCTCAATGAAAAATTTGGCAAATCAGCGACGTGATTTGAGCACAAAACAGATAGAGTTAAATGCAAAAACAGATACCGTAAAAGATGAGTTACAACGGACCAAGAGTGCTATTAACAAAATGGCAATGCGTATTGCAGCTGCCAACAGAACCTTTGAGGCTGTCCGAAAACATGAAATTAGGGAGCGTAAACGCGCCTCACTGCAACAGAACTTTGTAAAAAAATCGGCGAAGGATATTGCTGCTACAATATCTAAACTTCAGGATGAGCGTTCGTGGTTAAATGGTGCATTGTTGTTGTCTTTGGGGCAGTTTGAAAAAAACCAAGCAATAATTGAAAAAATTGATGCAAAACTTCAAGGCTTCTCAAATGCCAAAGGGGTTACAAGCAATGTAAAAATGGCGGTCACTATTGACATGTTGATCCAAAATATTGCTGATTTAAAACAGTATAGTATTGGTCTAACAGAACAAAAAGAAACAGGAAAAAACCTAGTCCGCGATGCTGTAGCTCTTGAAGAGCATTTATTCAAAATGGATATTCTGGCTAAGGTAACTTCTCAATTGGTTAGTGAAGGAAAAATTAAATCTGGAGAACTCCATAAAAGTTTTGTTGAAAAAAAGTTTACCGATGAAGGTGAGCTGATAAAAAAACGTATTAATCTAGTAAACAGTATTCTTGTAGACTCACAAAAACAACAACTTTTGCTTCCTAAAAAGATAGAAGCAGCAAAACGTTTGCTCAAGGAATTAAAGGCAGGCAAGCAGCGTCAAGACGAGGAGATGGCGTCTGCCAAAAAAGAGCAAGCTGTGAAACTCAGAGTACAAGGGTTGTCCTCTCCACAGCTAGTTTTAGAGTTTAAAGAAAGCATAGTCTCTTTGAAAAAAAATCAGGAGGCTCTATCGATAATTCGGGCAGCTCATAAAAAACAGAAAGCTTCTACTATAGAGTCAATAGCCCAACTAGAAGCTATAGAAAATACCCAGCAACGGATTATAAGAAAAAAATTAGCATTAGAAGTTGAGAAGATTAAATCAGAAATATCACAATTTGCTGGTCTACTTCCTATGGAAAAAAATAGTCTACTTTCCGCTAATAGTGATGTTGCTTATTCAGGAAATAGCTCAGCTACCATTGCTTTGATACCGTTCCAAAAAATGACGTACTCTCTCAACGAAGGTTTGATACATTGGGATACCCTCAGAGCAGTATTAGAAGAACGCTTTCAAGAACTAAAGCACCAAACTACTGCGTATTCCAAGTTACTTAATAAAACTATCAATATAGTGCAAACCCAACGAGCATACGCCTTTGAATTGCGAAAAAAACTTGGTCAAGATGGTAATAAGCTAACATCTATTCAAGAAGGTATTGCCAATGCACTAACTACAGATTCCTCACTGGCTTTTAATAAAGAGTTGGCTTTAATTAGAGAACAGCACCAACAACTTGAAAAGAAGATCAAAGGGCTGGATTGGCAGTCAGAAACCATTGGCCAGACCCGTGAGCTTCTCAAGCAATTGCTAGAACAACTAGGGGCACGTATTGACTTAAGCCAGCAACAACAGAAGCTTGCCCAGTTATTTAAGCTAGACCGTAAGCAGATGTCAGATGCCGATCAAGGGGCACTGTTGCAATCATCTTTACGGCGACTAGAGTCAGAGCGGTCTTTTGGTGAAATGTTGCTCAGTTTTATTCCTGTTGATCCTGGAAAAGACTTAACCAAACTTTTGCAAACATTTTATCTTGGGTTAACAGAACTAGAGGGAAAAAATAAGAACCTTGCAGAGCAAAAAGAGCAAATCGATAAGATGCTTGTCTTTGCCAAAAAGGAAAAAGAGACAATTTTAAAAATCCTGCCCAATCTGCGTCTGCGAATAAAAAACTTGAATCAAGAGCAGAAACGTTTGATGGCAATAACAAAAATGCGGCTTGTTCCTGGCCAAGCTCATCAGATAAGAGAAGCTTTTCAAGCAGAGTTTGCTGTGCCTATTTCTATACCACATCCAGCTGCCAAGTCTGAGCATCTAGAAATAATTAATCAAGTTGCTGCTACCATTCATGATAGATACATAAGATCAATGGCTTTGGAGCATTGGATTAATATATTTAATAGCAGGCTTAAGTTGAGTGGTATCAATGCTGAAAAAATAGCTTTGATAGATCAGGCCGAAATAATAAAGTCTAATAAATTTGTAATTGATCGTCGTATTATTTCTCTTATCGGAAACAATGATGGTACAGGAGAGATAAACCTTCTTCGTGTAGATAATAATAAGGTTCGCAAAAAAGAAGGGGTTAGAATATTTGTCACTATCATTGTTATTATTCTTTTAACACTGATAGCTCACTATCTAGCAAGCTCTTTGTTTAGGCGTATCATTGCAAAACAAAAAATCCAGAATGATATAGATAGTGAATCCCAATCATTAGTCTTTTACAATTTTCTTAGGGCAACTGTTCTAGCAGCCGTCTGGGCAGGAGGTCTGCTTACTATACTTTCATCATTAGGTTTTTCAATTGGTGCTCTAGTTGCCGGGCTTGGCATATTTGGCTTAGCTCTGGCTATGGCCTCTAAAGAGACCCTTGGCAACCTCATAGGTGGGCTTAATATTATTGAAGCCAACCCATTTACACTTGGAGAGGTTATTCTCTTCATGGATAAATTTGTAGAGGTTGAACACATAGGCTTACGTTATAGTAAGCTTCGTGAAATACCTACCGGCTACCTTATTACTGTTCCCAATAGCCGTTTGTCAGATGACGAGCTGATCAGCGTAAGTCGCAGTCCTGCTGGCAGGAAAATAAATATAAAAATTGCAGTTTCGGTATCTAATACTGCTAAGCAAATTGAGTTAGCACTGGTAATAATGCGACAGGTAGTTGCTGACTACGAAGGAACAGAGCTTGATAACGCCTATATTTCAATTGAAGATGGAATATTTTTACTCCATATGCGTTACAAGTTTCCATTTAGTATGGATATGTTTGCAGTACAAACCGACATAAACTCAGAAATAATCAGTAAATTCAAAAAGCACAGTATCGAGTTTTTCAGTAAAACACTAATACTTCAACAACAATAAATAGGATTTAGTCATGCCAATTTTTGCATACTCTACACGTATCTTAGAAGCGTATTTAGCTCGCAATACAATAAACCCAGATGATCTACCAGAATTTATGGCAAGTGTCCACAGAGGCTTGATGGATATGAAAAACAGTGAACTTGAAGAGGTAGAGACCAGAATTAACACTCGTATCGACTCCGCCCTAGAAGAGAAGAAAAAAGTACTTACTGATTATCAAATACGCCTTGATTCCCTAAACGAGAGACGGACTCAACTACGTGAGAATGAATATGGTTCCCGTAGTGAGCGTCGCGATGCAATTTTAGCCATCAAAGAGCAAATTGGAGATGTTAAAGAGTCAAGGAAAGACGCTCTATCCATGATTGACGACTCTATAAAAGATTTCCGCCGTCAGCTAAAAGATGCCAGAAATGAGATAGTATAAAACTACTTATTGATGTAGAGATCAGCAAAGATACAATGTGTTAATATAGGTTTAAGTCCCTAAAGCCATATCTTGCGATAGGCGAGCTTTGTTGGGGCTTAAACCTGACAACCAACTTCAGAAATTTATTTTGCACTCCGTTGCTGGATAATGACTTTGGGTAGCTGGTCTTAATAAGTACTATTTAGGTTACGAAAAAACCTAAATATCAGTAGATAGATCTCTATATATTGTAAGGTAGTTCTTGCAGACTGATAATAGACCCTCAGACCTTGCAGGATCTACTTCTGTTTCAGATTGGTCTAAATATACTAAGGCAACATGCTGCATCACTTTGGCGGTATTTAGTTTAATTTCAGACATGTTTTTGTTACGATTTTCCAGTATTTGTACGGCAGGTATCGTTGAAAGTGCCTCAACAACCCTCATAGCTCGTGTATGGGAAGTATGCTTGGTCTGAACATCACTCATACCACATTGAGCAATCTTTTTTCTTTCTTCTTCGTTTTCCATATAGTGGTTGAATAATTCAACCACATTATCCACGTTGTTTGGTTGGTATAGTACTAGCTGCTTTTTGTCGGTAAATAGTTCTTTTAAACCGTTATCGGTATCTTCTGTCAACAATAGAGGTCCGCAAGCCATTGCCTCGAAAACACGAAAGTTTAAATCATCCAGTACGCATTGGTTCACAACCATTTTAGATTGGTTGAAAATCTCCACATAATCACCTTGTGCAACATTTAAAGGGATTTTCTTTTTAAGTGCCTCTATAAACTCAACTCTTTTAGGGTTTAAAATGGGGTTCATGGTTCCCACGAATGAAATATCATAAATTTTTTGGATATTGAGATATTTATCCTTCGTTGGGTTGCTAAATACCGGTAACCATTCTACTTTTGCTTTTCGACCTGCTATGCGGTAGTTTTTTAGATAATCCTTATGGGCTACAAAAATATAATCAAAAACTGATGCATACCAAGGGTGCCATTTAAAGTGAATATGGCTGTCAATTGTATACCAAGCCACGGGATAAGGTGATGACTCAAGGCCGGAAACAAGAGGAAAAGTACTCTCATCACATAAAACAACCCAGTCCGGCTGCCAATTTTGGGGTAGCGCTGTAAGTATTGTATCCAAAGCAGTAGGTAGGGCAGTAATAGGAATATCAATAGGAATATTCGAAGGGTAAGCTGAAGACCTAGCTGCCATTTTTACTTCATGACCAAGAGATCGCAGAGCATTGTTAAAACAAGGATTACCTATTAATAAAAACTTCATAACAGTTTTTACCACCTATCTTAAGAAAAAATAAGTTACTTTTAAAAGTAGTTTCTAAGTTTCAAATACATACATAAATAAGCGGTTTTTTAGCTGCTATGAAATATAAACGTCCATTTATAGAAGAAAATCTATATTAATTTATAATTCTGTTTTTATAACATTATAGATTAATATGTAAACATATTTTAGCATATTTATAAGCTTTAGTAAATTGACCAAGCGTGCTGTTGTAATGAAGTTAATAAATATACATTATACTCCATTCGCTGTAATGCTAACTTACCTTAATAGTATTGAACAACCCCCTGCATTATTAAGCTCCTCGATAGCGATAATGCAAAAAACTCTTTAGCATCGTAAACCATCCCATACTACCGAGCATAGGCAACTCAATAATGCTGTGTTTTGGTTGATTCATTTGTATCCGTTGGTGTCGTTCACACTATTGTTTAGTTTGAGTGCATGCTTATTAAGCAAAATTTTATCAATGATAATGGATCATTTTTGCAACTATGTGGTTCTTGATGCAGTTTTAAAGTGCTTTAATAGGTGAAAAGTAATATAGAGAAACTTGCAAGCTAGAAACTGCAACATATAGTATTATAAGTCTTGGCAAAATGAGGACGGAGCCTGATCTAAATTTGCGAAATCAAGGGAAAAGCAAGTAAAATGAGAGAGGAGAAACCATCAACTAATGGTCAAACGCAACTCACAGTCGATGCCGCATATGGGTTAGCTATTGAGAATTTTAATGCTGGTCGCTACACAGAAGCAGATAAATTATGTACTGCTATCATTCAAACAATTCCAGGAAATATTGAAGCAATAAATTTACTTGGGGTTATTGCTCAAAAACTAAATCGCCATGACTTGGCTGTCGAACAGTTCCAAAAAGCTGTCAACATTGATAACAATAGGGCTTTGTTATACTACAATTTAGGAGTCTCCCTTTATCAATTGGGACAGATTGAAGAGTCTATAAAAGTTCTGAATACAGCTTTGGAAATGGAACCTGAAAACAGTAAAATTACCAACTATCTAAATAATATTCTTAATAATTATAAGCCAAATACGGGTATAGGCAACACACCAGACAAAGCAATAGAGGCTTTACAAAAAGGTATATCTTATCATCAATCTGGTAAATTAGATGATGCTATTAATTGGTATAAAAAGGTTCTTGAAATTCAACAAGAAAATACAGCAGCACTTTCTAATATGGGTGCTGCGTTACAAGCCATTGGCAAACTTAACGAAGCAGTTATAAGCTGCCAAAAAGCAATTTCTATAAAGCCTGATTATGCGGATGCATATTATAATCTTGGTAATGCCTTAAAAGAGCAAGGAAAATTGGGAGAAGCAGTTGCCAGCTTCCAAAAAGCAATATCTATAAAATCTGATTATGCAGATGCACACTCCAATCTTGGCATTGCTCTGCAAAAGCAAGGAAAATTGGACGAAGCAGTTGCTAGCTACCAAAAAGCAATATCTATAAAACCTGATTATGCATTTACTTATTCCAACCTTGGTGTTGCCCTACAAGAGCAAGGAAAACTGAACGAAGCAGTTGCCAGCTACCAAAAAGCAATATTTATAAAACCTGATTATACAGATGCTTATTCTAATCTTGGCAATACTCTAAAAGAACAAGGCAAACTTGACGAAGCAGTTGCCAGCTGCCAAAAAGCAATAACTATAAAACCTGACTACGCAGACGCTTATTATAATCTTGGTAATGCCCTAAAAGAACAAGGCAAACTGGACGAAGCAGTTAAAAACTACCAAAGAGCAATATCCATAATACCTGATTATACAGATGCTTATTACAATCTTGGTATTACCCTAAACGAGCAAGGCAAACTGGACGAAGCAGTTGCCAGTTACCAAAAAGCAATATCTATAAAACCAGATTATGCAGATGCTTATTACAATATTTCAAATGCCAAAAAATTTACAGATATTTCTGAAACTCAGGTTATTAAAGATGTGTTAAATACTGCAAAAACAAATAGTGACAAAATCTTTCTAAACTTTGCTCTTGGTAAAGCTATGGTAGATATAAACTGTGACTCACAGGCTTTTAAATATTATTTAACTGGTAACCAGCTAAAACGAGCAGGTTTGGAGTTTGATATTTCGGAGACAGCAAAAACATTTAATAAATTTCAAAAAACATTTGATAAATCGTTTTTTGAATCAAGGATGGGTTTCGGAGATAAAGATAAAACTCCTATCTTTATATTGGGAATGCCACGTTCTGGCTCAACACTTATCGAACAAATATTGTCAAGCCATCCAGATGTATATGGTGCAGGTGAGTTGTCATTTATTAAAAAAAATATATTACAAAAAATTTCATCTAATTCGATAAATATGGTTCCTAACTCAGTTTCAAGATTTACATCGAATGATTTCGCTAAACTTGGCAGTAGATATATTAATAATATCAGGGAAATAGAGCCAAAAATAAAATTTATTACAGATAAAATGCCAGAAAATTATTTGTATATTGGTGTTATAAAGCTAATGCTCCCAAACGCAAAAATAATTCATTCTGTCCGTTCGCCAGAAGATACCTGTTTATCAATATTTAGAACAAATTTTATAGGAACCCATAACTATGCGTATGACCTAATTGAACTGGGTCAATATTACCGACAATATTCTAATTTGATGGCCCATTGGCATAAAATATTTCCAGGTACAATTTATGATATTGAGTATGAGAATTTAACAGTAAACCAAGAGAGTGAAACACGGAAACTAATAGAGTTCTGTGGCTTGGATTGGAACGACAGGTGTTTAAGTTTTCATAATACAGTCAGAAATGTGAAGACAGCAAGCAATTATCAGGTGCGACAGCCAATGTATACAAGTTCTGTAAATGGCTGGAAACGATTTGAAAAGCAGTTGCAGCCATTACTTAAAGCTCTTAAAGGTTGAGCTTTTAAAACTTCTGAATAAACACCAAACATGTATTATACAATACTATATTGAGCAAATCAGAAACCACACCCCAAAGAGAGTTGCTACCTTTACCCTTGACCTAAGGCTGTTGGCTGTTATGTTTAAAATATTCTGGCTCAATGTTAGCTACATTGAGTAATTTTGGAAAAAGTATGGTAGAACAAATTTATGCCCGTCACACCTGTGAAAACGGGAGTTTATAGGTGGAATCTTCATTTATCTAACTGGATTCCATCCTGTGCTGGGATGATATTGTAAATATTTTTTATGTCTATTCTATCTCCTTGAAATCAATTGTTGTCTTTAGTATTTGGACACAGTGATGAAATTGAACAATTCAACAGATGGATTGAAATCGATTGATAATGAATGAGCAATTTTCACTGAAACAACTCCTAATATTTTTTGTTCTATCTGCGCTCGGGGTTGTAGGTAACTATCTAAATATCAAACTGTTTTTTGGGGTCGATTTTATATTCGGCAGTATTGCAGCCCTTATTGCAGTTAGAATATTGGGGGTTCTGCCGGGAGCAGCTATAGCTTTTATAGGAGGCGGATTTACCTATTTTTTATGGGGCCACCCGTATGCAGCTATAATTTTTACAGTTGAAGTCTTAACTGTTGGTCTGTTGATGCAATATCTACCGAAACATCTCCGCTACTTGGCTCTTGCAGACTTGATCTACTGGATATTGTTGGGAGCACCTCTCGTATTTCTTTTCTATAGCAATATCATGGAGATGTCATTTTCCCAAACCAGTCTAATCGCTCTAAAACAGCCTGTAAATGGCATAATGAACGCTCTGATTGCTGCATTGGTTGTGGTTGGGATTGATTTTATTCTAAAAAAACAGCGTATACCTATCGGCACAATTCTTTTTAATGTGATTACGGCAGGTGTCTATGTTACCGCTATTTCATTGACGACCATATATGCCTATCCCATGAAGGGAAATGCTGAAGTGGGGATTGAGAATGAGCTGGTTACCATTGCAAAAATCGCTGCTGAAAACAGAAGATCAGATGTAGATCTGTCTCAACTGGGGCCAGAAATTATTTTTGCCAAAGCCCCCATGGATAATCTTATACATATCAATGGCTCGCTATACGTAAACCTTACCCTTAACAAAGGCCCGGCGATGAAGAGGTGGAAACAGGCCGATTATGTGGTTCAGCTTCCTCTATATGGCTTACATGGTGATTCTACCCATGTTATCGTGAAAAAAAACGCCTCTCAGGTGATAAATAACCTGCATCAACTGTATGTCAGAGCTTTTATTATTCTTGCAATTTTCTCTCTTCTGGCGATTTTTTGTGCAGCAGCCGTAACTGGTTGGCTACTATACCCCTTGCAAAACCTGGCTAAGCACAGCCAAAACTTGCCTGAACGTATCGAGAAGGGAGAGACCCCGCAGATTCCAGATAGTCCCATATTGGAGTCTAACCAGTTTGCGAATGATTTTCGAAATATGGCTGAACGTCTAAGATTGAGCTTTACCGAGATTACAGCAGCAAACGATAAACTTGAGAAACGGGTTGAGGAGAGAACCAAAGATCTTAAACTTGCTTTGGATGAGTCGCAAATAGCCAACAATGCCAAGTCTGATTTTATATCAAACGTCAGCCACGAACTAAGAACACCCCTTACATCCATATTAGGAAGTCTGAAACTTATTCAGGGCGGGGTTGTTGGAGAGGTAAACAGTAAAATTGAGACTCTCCTTGGAACCGCGATTAGAAACGGAGATCGGCTTCTGAATCTGGTAAATGATATTCTGGATTTTTCAAAGCTTGAAGCTGGTAAAATGAAACTCACAACCCAACCTGTAAAAGCGGTTACAGTCATCGATTCGGTTATTGAGTCTACCGAGGGCCTGATCAAGGAGAAGGGGCTATCTCTAAATTATGAGGTTGGAAATGATATTACAGTCCTGGCAGAGGCCAAAAGGGTTGAGCAGATCCTTATCAATATTATAGGCAATGCAGTAAAGTTTACTCAGAGTGGTGAAATTGTCATAAAGAGTGCTATCAACGGTAAATTTGCAGAATTTAGCGTATCTGACACAGGGTGTGGAATACCTGAAGATAAACTGAGCATCATATTTGATTCATTTAGTCAGGCAGACACCTCATCTACCCGGAAAGCTGGAGGTACAGGGCTTGGGTTAGCCATATCTGAACATTTTGTGAGGCTACACGGTGGTAGAATATGGGTCGAAAGCAAAATTGATGAAGGTTCAACATTTAAATTTACCATTCCTCTGGTATAAATAAATGGTTTTCTTGTAACTGATGTGGCAGTCCTTTCTGGACAGTTTTTTAAAGAAGATATCTAGTGTTTAACGGTTTTAGATAACTGCGATTACCAAGGACGATTAACTGTTTAAATGTTGGGTTGTTGTCACCTTGTAGACGAGCAATAATATATTGGTTATGGCATCCATCCTGGGTTGGATCAACTATAATGACCTCTCTTTGGGTAAATTCCGGTTCCAGGGAATCATCTGAAACTGTTAACGCTATAACACCGTTCTTTTGTCTTGGGTGCAACAGGAATCCAGCTGTTGGCCTTGTACTCAATTTGCTCAAAAGCATCATTAACACACATTTGGTATGGTTTTTTTTAAGTATCAGGTTATGAATTTTCTACTGACGCCGCCAATTGAGCAAATTCAAGCACTTAATAGCAACTCTGAAAATGATATGTATTTGAGTAATACCACCATGTTAACTCGTCGATCGTGAAAAAAAGGGTTTTCATAAAAACTTCTTCACCCAGCACGCTTACA
>JADGBW010000154.1 GCA_015231305.1 Magnetococcales bacterium
TTTTATCACCACGTACATAAACTGGTACATTAGGGTTTGCTTTACGTATAAGGGCAACTTTGTTTTTAAGGGCAGATATAGTCAGCCTATTTTGTTCAATAAATGGGGTTCCATCTTGGGCAACTGTAACCACTAGTGGTTCACTGTTAGAACCAAGAGCACCAGTAGAAGCTTTTGGTAGGTTCACCTCCACCCCTTGTGTCATCAATGGTGCTGCCACCATAAATATAATCAACAACACCAACATGATATCTACCATAGGTGTTACATTTATTTCACTCATGGCTTGGTAGCTGTTATTAGAACCACTACCTCCATCGAGATTTACACCCATACTCATTAAATTTCTCCTCCACGGCGTGAAGCTTGGCGTTCTAAAATATTTAAAAACTCAGCACCAAAATTATCTAGCTTTTGCTGCAACCGACGCATTTCTGTTGCATATTTGTTATAAGCCATAACAGCAGGAATCGCTGCAACCAACCCCATAGCTGTAGCAATTAAAGCCTCGGCAATGCCTGGTGCAACCATAGTAAGGGTTGTGGTTTTTGCTCCAGCCAACCCCCTAAATGAGTTCATAATTCCCCAAACTGTTCCAAATAGACCAATAAATGGTCCTGTGGAACCAACAGTAGCTAAAAATGTTAAACCTTGGCCTACGTTGTCCATCTCTCGGTTAAGAGCAACAGTCATAGCTCTGCGTACATTTGGCAGTATATCTCCTACCTCAGAGTTGCGAGAACCATTTTTGCCATCTCCTGCCCAGCGTTTCCACTCCCTAAACCCTGTTAAAAATACAGCTACAATTGGGCTTCCCGGCCACTCTTGCGCAGCTGTTTTATAAAGGCTGGCTATGTTACCACCACTCCAAAACCGCTCTTCAAATTCTGTAACTACTCTTTTAATTTTTCTAAAACGCAGCCATTTATGGAGAATAATTCCCCAAGAGGTCATAGAAGCAGCTAAAAGTATCAACATTACCAGTTTAACCACTGGTCCAGCTTGGGCAACTAGGTCCCAAATACTATGTGAAGCCATGACATCGTTCATGAGATATGCAACTCCTCAATTTGTTCTACAATCATTAACCATTAATTTGTCATCTCTAAGAGCAAATAATGGAGTTCAGCTGTTAATTATTTTTTTGTTTGTTAAACCTTTAACACTGTCAGCAATGAAGTTGGTATTCTTGTTGGTTTAAATTGATCATTAAGCATTGCAACTTTAGCTGTGGCCCGTATTAATACCCGGTTATCACTCTCTCTAATAATTTCTTGTTCCAAATTAAGGCTGGCTCTTCCCACCTTTACCAATTTTACAGAAACAAAGAGCTTATCATCCAAGTGTGCGGGAGCAAGAAACTTTACATCCATTGCGGTTACAGCAAAAACCAACCCCTTATCATCAGATAACTGTTTCTGCCCAAAACCATTAGCACGCAACCATTCAGTCCTAGCACGTTCCATAAAATTGAGATACTTAGAGTGATAAACAACACCACCAGCATCGGTATCTTCGTAATAGACCTGTACGGGCCAGTTAAATGAGGGCGAAGTTTGCATAATTAGCTAGAATAATAAAGTTTTAACAAAATCATATATTTTTACGAAAACAAAATTTAAAAATCTATGTAAAGGGTAACTTAACCGTATAAAAGAATTATATCAATCCTTCATGTTAACGAATCCTACAATCACCAATTCAGATAGAAGTGTTAGCTTGAAAAATAGATTTGGGGAACACAGATAAGTCTGTTTACAATTAAATGGTAATATTTTTGGGGTGAGAGGTTTTGTTAAAATATTATATGTGATTGTTATTTGAGTAAATTATTAAAATAAAACAATCAATTACAAAAGAACCCCTTGTGGCGGGGTGGGGATTGGTTTGCCTAAATGTTTATAGGCTGCTGGTGTTACTCTACGTCCTCTTGGGGTGCGGTCTAAAAATCCTTCTTGTAGTAGGAAAGGCTCTATTACATCTTCTATGGTGTCTCTGGTTTCGCCTATAATTGCAGCTAATGTGTCTAAGCCAACTGGACCTCCTGCATATTTATCTATAATTGCTGACAGTAGTCGGCGGTCCATGCTGTCTAGACCGTGACTGTCTACCTCTAGCAGGCCCAAAGCTTTGTCGGCTACATCTTGGTTAATATGACCTGGCCCTAAAACATCGGCAAAGTCTCTTACACGTTTTAATAGCCTGTTGGCAATACGTGGTGTTCCTCTGGAACGCTTAGCAATTTCTTCGGCCCCTGATTCATCCATACCGATTTTTAAAATTGTTGATGACCTATATATTATTTGGGCTAGCTCAGATGGTGAGTAAAACTCCATACGGGCTAAAATACCAAACCTATCACGTAAGGGGCTGGTTAACATGCCGGCTCTGGTGGTTGCGCCTATTAAAGTGAAATGAGGTAGGTCAATTTTTATCGAGCGGGCCGATGGGCCTTCACCAATCATAATATCCAGTTGATAATCTTCCATGGCAGGGTAGAGGATCTCTTCTACCGCGGGGCTTAGTCTGTGAATTTCATCAATAAACAGACAGTCTCCTGGTTCAAGGTTGGTGAGAAGGGCTGCTAGGTCTCCTGCTTTTTCAATTATAGGGCCAGATGTAGTACGTAAGCCAGACTCCATCTCTGCTGCTATTATTTGTGCAAGAGTAGTTTTACCAAGTCCGGGAGGGCCATATAGCAGCATATGATCTAATGCTTCATTTCGGCCTTTAGCAGCATTTAAAAATACCGTTATATTGGTTTTTAGTTGTTGCTGACCTATAAAATCGCTAAGCCTTCTTGGTCTAATCCCCGGCTCGTTGATAGTTTCTTCTGGTTTTTTTTCTGCTGAAATGAGACGTTCTTCTTCGTCTTCAGCATCAAAAGTACTCATTTAGCAAGCACCTTTAAAGCTCCGCGAATACCTAGGCCCACATTATCAATTTCATCAGTTAAACTAGCACGTACTCCTCGTTCGGCTTCAGCACGTTTATAACCAAGGTTTACCAAAGCAGATATAATCTCTTCTCGTAAAGATGCCGGAGGTGGAGGGGCAGTTTTTGTAGAAGCTTGTGTACCCTTATCAGTTGGTAACATAGCTACTGCTGGTAATTTATCTCTTAAGTCTATAATTATCCGTTGGGCAGTTTTTTTACCCACACCAGGAACAGTAGCAAGTTGTGCAACGTCTTGTCTTGCAATTGCAGCGCTTAATTCGTCTGGAGGCAAGGTTGACAGAGCAGCTAAAGCTAGTTTAGTGCCTATACCGTTTACATTGTTTAACAGCTGAAAAATACTTTTTTCGGCCGTGGTAAAAAATCCATAAAGATGAAATGCATCTTCTCTTACGTTTGTTATAATTAAAAGTTGGGTTACTTCATCAAGGCCAGGAAGTTTTTCAAATGTGGATAGGGGAATAAAAACCCTATAACCAACACCGCCAACATCAAGAATTATTTCCCCTGGCTCTTTTGCAATTAATTTTCCGCGAAGTTGGGCTATCATCGTGCTGCTTCTCTTATAATATTAAGACGGGGGGCGTTATTGATGTGACACATAGCAACTGCCAGAGCGTCTGAGGCATCTTCAGGGGCTACTTTTGGCAGACATAGAAGAATTTTCACCATTTCTTGAACCTGAGCTTTTTCTGCTCGACCATAACCTACAACAGACTTTTTAACCTGCAATGCAGTGTATTCATGAACAGCCAATCCGCCATTGCTAATAGCAGCTATAGCCACACCACGAGCATGGCCCAGCTTTAGGGCACTTTGAACATTACGTGAGACAAAAACTTCTTCAACAGAGGCCATGTTTGGCTGATATTCTAATATAATTTTTGATATAGATTTAAAAATGTTGCCCAATCGCTCAGGTAGTGGAGCCTTAGATTGTGTACGAACACAACCGTTTGCAATATGATAGAACTTTCTATCTTTAAACTCCACAACCCCCCAGCCAGTAACAACTGTACCGGGGTCTATACCTAATACTCGTAAAGGAGTATTTATTGAATTAACCAAGTTTTTCCATCACTTCATCTGGTACGTCCATGTTAGAGTAGACATGTTGCACATCATCATTATCTTCTAGCATGTCTAAAAATTTAAAAAATGATGTTGCCCCTTTTTCATCCAGAGTGGTTGTATTTTGGGGTATCATTGTTATTTCTGATGACCTTGGATTAGCAAACCCGGCTTTTGCTAAAGCTTCTTTTACATTTTCAAAATCTTCAGGGCTGGTGAGTACTTCAAATACTCCGCCATCAGCAATCATATCATCAGCCCCAGCTTCTAATGCTGCTTCCATCAGGGCATCTTCATCACCGCTATCGAATATTATCTGTCCCTTTTTATCAAACATAAAAGCTACACAGCCAGCAGTACCCATATTGCCACCATATTTGGTGAAAATATGCCGAACATCAGCAACAGTACGGTTGTTGTTATCGGTTAATGTGTCTACAAGTACGGCAACTCCAGCTGGGCCATAGCCTTCAAAGCGAGTCTCTACATAATCAACACCGTCTAGATCACCCGAACCACGTTTTACCGCTTTATCGATTGTATCCTTTGGCATATTTCCCTGGCGGGCTGCAATAATTGCAGAACGCAGCCTTGGGTTTGCAGAGGAATCACCGCCACCAATTCTGGCTGCTGTGGTTATCTCTCTTATTAGCTTGGTAAAAATTTTTCCACGTTTTTTATCTTGGGCGCCTTTGCGAAATTTGATGTTGGCCCACTTACTGTGTCCTGCCATTTTTGTAACTCCACTAACCAGTTTTATTGATCCTTACGTTAATGGTAGACAACTCTTAACAAACTGTCTAGCGTAGCTGGTGATATTTCACTATATTTTATCAATTATTAATCAATCAGGAGACTTTCTATCTCTATCAGTATAAATCAGTCAGATAATGTGCAAGCTGTTTTACAGCAATCATTTGGCTATGACTCTTTCTGGGGTTTTCAGCGTGAGGTTATAGACCACACTTTGGCCGGTGGTGACTCTTTAGTTTTAATGCCAACTGGTGGTGGTAAATCTCTTTGTTACCAAATCCCATCTCTTCTGCGGCCTGGTGTTGGCATTGTAGTGTCACCACTAATTGCACTTATGCGAGACCAAGTAATAGCCTTAAAAGAGAACGGTGTTAAGGCTGCATATATAAACTCTTCTTTAGAGTCTTATGAGGTTGCGACTATCATTTCAGAGGTGAGAAATGGAGAGATAGATCTTCTTTATGTTGCTCCTGAAAGACTATTGATGGAGCATTTTTTAGAACTATTAGAAACCTTGCAAATTGCACTTTTTGCTGTAGATGAGGCCCACTGTGTCTCCCAGTGGGGACATGATTTCAGACCACATTATTTAGGTCTATCGATTTTATCAACTCGTTTTCCTAACATACCTCGTATCGCATTAACAGCTACAGCAGACGAACCAACAAGAAATGAAATTTTACAGAGGCTAGATTTACAAAAAGCAAATATGTTTGTTGCTGGTTTTGATAGGCCCAACATTCGTTATATTGTAATGCCAAAAGATAGCCCTAGACAGCAGTTATTAAAATTTATTAATGCAGAACACAAAGGTGACTCTGGCATTGTCTATTGCCTGTCTAGAAGGAAAGTAGAAGATACAGCACATTGGTTGGTGTCAAAGGGTTGGAACGCACTTCCTTATCATGCTGGTATGGATAAAAACACTAGACAAGATTACCAAGACCGTTTTTTACGTGAGGATGGAATAGTTATTGTTGCAACAATAGCATTTGGCATGGGGATTGATAAACCTGATGTGCGTTTTGTGGCTCATCTTGATCTGCCAAAAAATTTAGAGTCTTATTATCAAGAGACCGGGCGTGCAGGGCGAGATGGTCTGCCTTCTAACGCTTTTTTAACTTTTGGTATGGATGATATAGCCATGCTAAACAGTTTTATAGACAACTCAGCTGCTGAAGAGAAGATAAAACAGGTAGAACGACGTAAACTTGCTGCTATTATCAATTTTTGCGAGCTTCCATCTTGTAGACGACAAGCTTTGATGCACTATTTTGGTGATCAGCATCCTAGTTCTAACTGTGGAAATTGTGATAACTGTTTAACAACAGTTGATACCTGGGATGGCCTTGAAGCAGCGCAAAAAGCTCTATCTTGTGTTTATAGAACCGACCAACGCTTTGGTGTTGTCTATTTAATAGATGTATTGCTTGGGGTGTTAAACGAAAGAATTATAAGTTTTGGTCATAAAAATATAAGCACCTTTGGTATAGGTAAAGAACATAGTCGCACAGTCTGGAGGTCAATTTTTCGTCAGTTAACAGGAGCTGGCTATCTGGCGGTTGATTATGAAGGCCATGGTGGTTTGCGCTTAACCCAAAAAAGCCGTGAGATACTACGTGGTGAGGTTAAAATTGCATTCCGCAAAGATGTAAAACATGCATTTACTAGCAAATCTAAAAATAAAGCCAGCCCTAAAAGCCCTAAGAAAAAAAAGGCTCCCGTTATATCTGGAAAATCTCAACACCTATGGGAAGAACTGCGTGCTATGCGTCTAAATCTTGCCAACAAACAGGGTATACCTGCATATATGATTTTCTCTGATAAAACTTTGGATAGCTTGGTTGATATAAAGCCAAGAAATAACAGAGAACTTGGTAATGTTTTTGGTATTGGAGCCAACAAGCAGAAAAAATATGGTAAGGATATTTTAAAAGTAATTGCAAATGATCGGTTATAAGTTTGTGACGTACTAATAATATAGTTTTAGGAAATAATTTGTAAAATAGCTCTATAATGCCAAACATTTAGGGGCAGACTTTTTTCTACTAGAGCACGGATAACCGGAGTTTTTTATGTTTTCATGGCTAAAGAGAGAAGTGGGAATAGAAGGTGCTGAGGAATTAAGTAACAACTATTTCGAGAGTGGCCTGGAATTCTCAGCACAAAACAACCACAAAGAAGCTTTTAAACTGTTTAATAAAGCTGCCAAGCTAGGTCATGCAAAAGCTCAGTATAATATCAGCATTATGTATGTTGAAGGTCTTGGTGTAGAAAAAAACCCTAAACAAGCACTCGCTTGGTGTACAAAATCTGCAAAAAATGGAGAACCTTTAGCGCAGTATAATCTTGGTGTGATCTATGGAAAGGGGCTTGATGTTGAAGCTGACCTTGTAGAGTCACTCAACTGGTATGAAGCAGCAGCAAATCAGGGTATGGTTGAAGCACAATTTAACCTTGGGGTGTGTTATGCAAAGGGCATAGGCACACCTATTGATCATGAAGAGTCTGCAAAATGGTATACCGAAGCTGCAAAACAGGGTGAAATAAACTCTCAATATAATTTAGGTTGCTTGTATGAGTCTGGCGTGGGTGTTGAGAAGGACTTAACAAAGGCTGTTACTTGGTATAAAAAAGCTGCCAAGCAAGGTGAGACAAACGCGCTAAGCAGTCTTGGTGTTTGTTATGAAAATGGACTTGGTGTAGATAAAAACCTGCAAACTGCTTTTAGCTATTACACGCAAGCAGCCAAGAAGGGATCAGTTACTGCGCAACTTAACTTGGGAAAGCTATATGCAGATGAAAAAAACCAAGAACATGATTATGAGCGATCACTATTCTGGTTTTCCAAAGCAACAAAACAAGGTGATGCTGCCGCCCAATATCATATGGCAATGTTATATAAAAAAGGGCAGGGAGTAGAACAAGATATTAAAGAGGCTATCCAATGGTTTACAAAAGCAGCACAACAGGGTCATGCCAAGGCGCAAAATAGTATAGGGCTAATATATAACAACGGTATCGGCGTTAATGCTGACTATAAAAAAGCAGCTATGTGGTTTGAGCTAGCAGCAGATAAACAGGACCAAAACGCCCAGTATAACCTTGGTAAACTATATGCTAACGGTTGGGGGTTGGCACAAGACAAAAAAATGGCTTTTTCGTGGTACTTAAAAGCAGCAAAACAAGGTGAGATATCAGCCCAGTTTGAATTGGGAGAGATATATGCAGATGAACAAAACTTTGTCGAGTCTGCAAAATGGTATGAAGAGGCAGCAAAACAAGGTGATAAACTATCTCAGTATAGTATGGGAAATATATATAATGATGGTATTGCAACTAACGTAGATTATTTAAAAGCGTCTGAATGGTATCTGCAAGCAGCCCAACAGGGGTTAGCATCAGCTCAGTACAAATTAGGCTTGTTATATTATAAAGGCAAAGGGGTTGAGCAGGATTATAACTCTGCCTTGCACTGGTTTAAACTATCTTCGCTACAGGGAAATGATGCTGCACAATATTATTTAGGATCAATGCATGAGCAAGGCTTAGGTGTTGCGAAAAACTACCTAGAAGCAGCTAAATGGTACGAAAATGCTGCAGAACAAAACAACCTTTTAGCCCAAGTTAATTTAGCACGTATTTTCTATAAGGGTTTAGGGGTAGAGCAGAACTACCTACTGTCTGTAAAGTGGTATACAAAGGCTGCTAACCAAGAAGACATTATCTCAAAATATCGCTTAGGCGTTATCTATGAGCAGGGGTTGGGAGTAAGGCAAGACTATAAACAAGCGATACAGTGGTATGAGCAAGCAGCAAGCAAAGGGTATGCTCTCGCCCAATATAATTTAGGCCGTATATACAAAAATGTTGTAAGTGGAAAAGATGGTAATG
>JADGBW010000155.1 GCA_015231305.1 Magnetococcales bacterium
GCCAACACAGGTTGAAGTTACCCATGAATCCCTGTTTGACGGTACAGTTGAAGGGGTTCGTCTCACAGATGCACCGGTTTTTTCTGTTCAATACCACCCTGAGGCCAGTCCCGGCCCTCACGATGCCCACTATCTGTTTTCAGAGTTTGTTGCTCTGATGGAGACCAGTGGTGCAGCCTTGCGTCAAGAAGAGATATAATCGAATTCTATGCCAAAACGTGACGACATAAAAAAAATTCTTATAATCGGTGCTGGACCTATTGTTATTGGTCAGGCATGTGAATTTGACTATTCTGGTGCGCAAGCTTGTAAAGCGTTGCGAGAAGAGGGGTTTGAGGTGGTGCTGGTAAATTCCAACCCTGCCACAATTATGACCGACCCTGAAATGGCCCACCGTACCTATATTGAACCTCTAACGGTTGAGTCAGTCTCCTGTTTATTAAAAAAAGAGCGTCCCGATGCTCTTCTGCCCACAATGGGTGGTCAGACTGCACTAAATTTGGCTTTAGCACTTGATGAAGACGGTATATTGGCTGAACTTGGTGTGGAGCTTATAGGTGCATCAAAGCAGGCCATTGAAAAAGCTGAAGACCGGGAAAAATTTAAAACCGCCATGGAGCATATCGGTCTTGATTTGCCTCTATCAGGTTTTGCCCACTCTTGGGATGAAGCACTAGAAATTAATGAAAAAATACCTTTTCCGCTAATTATTCGACCTAGTTTTACCATGGGTGGTGCTGGGGGTGGTATAGCTTATAATTTAGAAGAGTACGAAACCATAATCCGCAGTGGTCTTGCGGCATCTCCAACTACAGAAGTGTTGGTTGAGGAGTCTTTATTAGGTTGGAAAGAGTATGAAATGGAGGTTGTTCGAGATAGAGACGACAACGCCATTATTATCTGCTCTATTGAAAATTTTGACCCAATGGGTGTACACACGGGAGACTCTATAACCGTTGCTCCTGCTCAAACCCTAACCGATAAAGAGTATCAAGAGCTACGTGATGCGTCTTTGGCTGTTTTACGTGAAATTGGCGTTGATACTGGGGGGTCTAACGTACAGTTTGCCATTAAGCCTGATACCGGACGGTTAATTATTATTGAGATGAACCCAAGGGTTTCTCGCTCTTCTGCATTGGCTTCTAAGGCTACCGGGTTTCCCATTGCAAAAGTAGCAGCAAAGCTTGCTGTTGGTTATACCTTGCCGGAAATTATGAACGATATAACAGGGGTAACACCTGCATCGTTTGAGCCGACAATCGACTATGTCGTAACTAAAATACCCCGTTTTACCTTTGAAAAGTTTCCACAGGCTAAGCCAATATTGACTACCCAGATGAAATCTGTCGGTGAGGCTATGTCTATTGGCAGAACATTTAAAGAGTCTTTCCAAAAAGCTTTGCGCTCTATGGAGACAGGTTTAGATGGTTTTGATCCACTCTTTGAGCCTGATCCTAACCACACAGTTGAAGAGCAGAACATGGCCTTAAAGCAGGCGATGAGTAGCCCAACACCAGATAGTGTTCTTCTGCTAGCAGATGCTTTTCGCCGGGGTAAAACCCTAGAGTGGGTTCATAAAGTAACTAGTGTTGACCCTTGGTTTTTAGATCAAATTCTACAAATCGTTGAGGCAGAGCAAGAGCTTGAAACCGCAGGAATGGCCAGTTTAGATAAACTACGTCTACGTGAGTTGAAGGAGATGGGTTTTTCTGATCGTCGTTTGGGGGCAATTTTACAAAAACCAGCCTCTGATATTCGGGCTTTAAGAAAAGAGCTTGGTGTTGTTCCGGTTTTTAAACGGGTGGATACCTGTGGAGCAGAATTTCCATCACAAACCGCATATTTATATTCGGCATATGAGACAGAGTGTGAGGCACGACCCAGTAATAAACAGAAAATAATGATATTGGGCGGTGGTCCCAACCGTATTGGTCAGGGTATTGAGTTTGACTACTGTTGTGTGCATGCTGCTTTCTCTCTGAGAGATGCAGGTTTTGAGACAATAATGGTCAACTGTAACCCAGAGACCGTATCTACCGACTATGATACTTCTGATAGACTGTATTTTGAGCCGTTAACATTTGAAGATGTGATGGCGATTGTCGATTTAGAGCAACCAGCAGGAATTATTGTACAGTTTGGTGGTCAAACCCCATTAAAACTGGCTAAAGACTTAGAGGCAGCTGGTGCTAAAATTATTGGTACTACTCCTGATGCAATTGATGTAGCAGAAGATCGCGAGCGTTTTCAGGTGTTGATCAATAAACTTGGTCTTTTGCAGCCTAAAAACGGTTTGGCAAGATCCGAAAGCGAAGCTGTAGCCATTGCTAAAGAAGTTGGTTATCCTGTGGTGGTTCGCCCTTCTTATGTGTTGGGTGGCAGGGCCATGGAGATTGTCTATGATGAGAAGGATCTTGAGCGGTACATGCGTACAGCGGTTAAGGCATCCCCAGACCACCCCGTACTTTTAGACCACTTTTTAAATAATGCAATTGAGATAGATGTAGATTGTGTCTCTGATGGTGAGCGTGTGGTGTGTGGTGGGGTGATGGAGCATATTGAGGAGGCCGGGGTCCATTCTGGTGATTCTGCTTGCTCTCTACCGCCATATTCTGTTGGTTCAGATATAATTAGCGAAATTGAGCGACAGTCAGACCTATTGGCTCGTGGTGTTGGTGTTGTAGGGTTAATGAATGTACAGTTTGCGGTACAAGACGGTGCGGTTTATATTTTAGAGGTAAACCCTCGTGCCTCACGCACTGTTCCGTTTGTCTCAAAGGCAACTGGTGTGCCGTTGGCTAAAATTGCAGCACGGGTAATGGCAGGAGAGAGCTTGGAGAAACTTGGCCTATTACGCATGCCCAAGCTAGAACATGTTGCGGTAAAAGAGGCAGTATTTCCTTTCGAGAAATTCCCTGGGGTTGATACGGTTTTAGGACCAGAGATGAAATCCACCGGGGAGGTAATGGGATTGGCAGACTCTTTTGATGTGGCATTTGCTAAAGCACAGGAGGCAGCAGGTACTATTCTACCTCGTCCTAGTAGTAACAGCGATGGTATGGTGTTCATATCTGTTAAAATGGGCGATAAAGCAGCAGTCACCCAACCTGCAAGATGGTTAGCAGATTTGGGCTTTAAGTTATGTGCTACCCAAGGTACAGCACAACATCTAACCAAGGCTGGTATTCCGGTTGTGGCAGTAAATAAGGTTAACGAAGGGCGACCTCATGTTGTTGATCTTATGAAAAATGGTGATGTATCAATGGTGTTTAACACCACGTTGGGAAAACAAGCTTTGGCAGACTCTTTCTCCATTCGTCGTACTGCTCTAACAAGTCGCATTCCATATTTTACTACAACAGCAGGAATGAAGGCAGCTGTTGCTGCAATGGCTTCATTTAAAGAGGGCCATTTTTATTGCAAAGCACTGCAAGATTATCATAAAGATCTGTTATCATAGTGAGCGAAGTTAGGATTATTATTTGATCTTTTTTGTAAATTAATTATTAAGAATTACCTAAGGTTGGTATTCGAGAATTTAGGGGGGAAGTAGATGTCCCAAAAAGTACCAATGACGTTGAAGGGCGCTGAGTTGTTAAAAGCAGAGCTTAAACGCAGAAAAACAACAGATAGATCACGAATAGTAGAGGCCATTGCAACTGCTCGTGAGCATGGTGATTTAAAAGAGAACGCCGAGTATCATGCAGCAAAGGAGCAGCAGTCCTTTAATGAGGGGCGTATTTCTGAAATAGAAACCAGCATTGCACTGGCCCAAGTGGTAGATGTATCTAAAATAAAAAGCAATAAGGTTGTATTTGGTGCAACAGTTGATGTGGTAGATGAAGAGACAGAAGTTGAAACTACCTATCATATAGTTGGTGTTGATGAGGCCGACCTTGAAAAGGGTAAAATTTCTGTCACTAGCCCAATGGCAAGAGGCATGATTGGCAAGGAAGAGGGAGACACTGTAGTTGTTCGTGCTCCTGGTGGTGACAGGCATTTTGAAATTTTAGGCATTAAATACATTTAGTATAATAGCGGATATTTCATGGCTAAACGGAGACCATCTAGTGGTCGTTGGTTGCAAGAGCATCATGATGATCCATATGTTCTTCGCGCAAGAAAAGAGGGTTATCGTTCGCGGGCAGCGTATAAGCTTTTAGAAATAGATGCCGAGTTACAGCAAAAGTATGGTAAAAAAGCAGCTTTACTACGATCTGGCATGACAGTTGTGGATCTTGGTGCAGCACCTGGTGGATGGAGCCAAGTTGCGGTTAAGTTGATTGGTAAAACAGGGCGAGTTGTTGCTGTAGACCTGCTACCTATAGAACCTATTAATGGGTCTGTTATATTGCAAGGTGATTTTTTAGACGATGCAGTATTGCAGCAGGTCACAAATGCTTTAGAGCCAAAGGGTAGGGCAGATTTGGTTTTATCTGATATGGCTCCTAACATGAGTGGTTTTAAATCATCAGACATGGCCCGTGGTGAGTTGTTAGCAGAGGCTGCATACGATTTTATATCACAGGTATTAGAACCCGGTGGTGCAGCAGTGATTAAGCTTTTTCAAGGTTCTGAGTTTCATGAAATGGTGAAACAAGCAAGAACAATGTTTGAGAAGGTAAAAGTTGTAAAACCCCAGGCGAGCAGGGCTAGAAGTGCCGAACATTATCTGTTAGGGCTTGGTTATATCAAATAGGTAGTGTTGTTATTGGTGGGGTTACAGGGGAAATCATTTCCCTGCTGGGTTTGAGTAAAATCCAAGGTTTTACTGTAAAGACATATTTAAAAAGTCTTTTTTCGTCTTGTTGATGTAGCCTCGGCTATTATATTCGGTTAAAAAGAGTAATATATCATGTTTTGTTCATGAATTTATTACTCTTTTTTATCATCCTTTACCTACCAAGGGTCGGATTAACGAAAAAAACCACCTAAGAAAAACGTTCTAAAATACAAAAGCATGAGAATCGATTTGACCATTCTGGTTGAACCTCTTATGTAAAACCGGAGAAACACCGTATGAAAATCCGCAAGTTAGCATTGACTTTTGATGATGTACTTTTGGTTCCCGCCTATTCCGAAGTTTTACCAAAAAATACAGACCTGTCCACCCGTTTGACAAGAGATATAAACTTAAGCATTCCACTGGTTTCAGCAGCTATGGATACAGTAACCGAGTACCGTGCTGCTATTGCCATGGCCCAAGAGGGTGGGTTGGGTATTATTCATAAAAACATGACAGTTAAAGAGCAGGCCAACCAGGTACGAGAGGTCAAACGCTTTGTTGCTGGTTTAGTTGCCAACCCATGGACTATAGAACCAGACGCTACACTACGTCAGGCCTCAGATTTAATGCGTAAGCACAATATATCTGGTATTCCTGTAACTAAAGCTGATGGTTCATTAGTTGGTATATTAACCAACCGGGATGTGCGTTTTGCAACTGATCAATCAACAGTAATATCAGACTTAATGACCGGAAAAGAAAAACTGGTAACAGTGGCAGAGGGCGTGCCCATGTCAGAAGCCAAGCGGCTATTGCATCAACACCGCATTGAAAAGCTGCTTGTTGTGGATGGAGACTTTCACTGTGCTGGTTTAATTACAGTCAAAGATATTGAAAAATCGCAAACCAACCCGTTAGCCTGTAAAGATGCAGCAGGAAGATTGCGTACAGGCGCAGCAATAGGCACAGGTAAAGAAGGCTTTCGCAGGGCAACAGCGTTAGCAGAGGCTGAGGTAGATGTAATTGTGGTTGATACAGCCCATGGTCACTCATCAGGTGTTATGGAGATGATTAGCTGGATTAAAAAGAAATATCCCAATGTGCAGGTAATAGGTGGAAATGTAGCAACTGCGGAAGGAACCAAAGCATTAATAGAATCAGGAGCAGATGCGGTAAAGGTAGGCATTGGTCCTGGCTCTATTTGCACTACTCGTATAGTTGCTGGGGTTGGTGTTCCACAAATAACTGCGGTTTCTGATTGTGCTGAAGAGGCAGATAAATATGGTGTACCAGTTATTGCCGATGGGGGTATTAAATATTCTGGTGAGGTTGCCAAAGCCATAGTTGCAGGAGCCTCCACCGTAATGATGGGGTCAATGTTTGCAGGAACTGACGAAGCACCAGGAGAAGTTTTCTTATATCAAGGCCGTAGTTATAAAACTTACCGGGGTATGGGTTCCTTGGGTGCTATGGCAAAAGGTTCTAAAGATAGGTATTTTCAAGCAGGTGTGGATGCACAAAAACTAGTGCCAGAAGGCGTAGAAGGCCGTGTACCATATAAAGGGCCACTGGCTCCATTAATCCATCAAATGATTGGCGGTGTGAAGGCTGCAATGGGTTATACCGGATGTGCCGACATAAACTCTCTACGCACCAAGCCAGAGTTTGTACAGATAACCAGCGCAGGTTTAAAAGAGTCCCACGTACACGACGTAGCCATAACCAAAGAGGCTCCAAACTATAGGATGGATTGATTTTTCCTAAAATAGAGAGAAAACAGGTATGACCAACCAGATTCATGCAGAACGGATTTTAATTCTTGATTTTGGCTCACAGTATACTCAGCTTATAGCTAGGCGGGTGCGGGAGACTCACACTTATTGTGAGATACACCCTTTTAATATGACTCCACAAGAGATTAAAGAGTTTAAACCAAAAGGGATTATCCTATCCGGTGGTCATCAGTCGGTCTATGATGAAAATTCGCGAATTATGGACCCGGTAATCTTTGATTTGGGGGTTCCTATTTTGGGAATCTGCTACGGAATGCATCTTTTAACTCGTCACTTTGGTGGTGAGGTAGAGGCCTCTGCAACCCGAGAATATGGTCATGCAAAAATCCACAAAAAGGCCAATGCTAGTTACCTATTTGATGCTTTGCTACCCAGCAGTGAACCTGGCAATGTATGGATGAGCCACGGTGATCATGTAAGTGCGCCACCTGATGGTTTCCAAATTGTAGCTGAGAGCCAAAACGGTATTGTGGCAGGATTGGAAGATCCCAGCCGTGGAATTTTTGCTGTGCAGTTTCACCCTGAGGTAAACCATACACAAAATGGTGATGCCTTTATAGATGGCTTTATTAATAAAGCATGTGGATGCACAGGGTTGTGGACTTCGGCTGGTTTTGTTGAATATGAAATAGAACATGCTAAGCAGCAAGTTGGTGATGATCAGGTGCTTTTAGGGTTGTCGGGTGGGGTTGACTCCTCTGTAGTTGCGGCTCTGCTGCATAGGGCTATTGGTGATAAGCTTACCTGTGTATTTGTTGATAATGGCCTTCTACGCCTCAACGAAGGTGATGAAGTTATGGCTACCTTTGCTAAACATATGGGGGTAAAGGTTATTAGGGTTGATGCTCAGGATATGTTTATGTCCCGTTTGCAGGGAGTTACTGATCCTGAAAAAAAACGCAAAATTATTGGCCACACCTTTATTGAGGTGTTTGAGACTGAGGCTAAAAAAATTACCGGGGTACGTTGGCTTGCCCAAGGGACTATCTACCCTGATGTAATAGAGTCTGCTGGGGCAAAGTCCGGCATGGCGACCAATATCAAGTCTCACCACAATGTTGGTGGACTACCCGACCGAATGGGCTTAAAACTTTTGGAGCCATTACGAGAGCTGTTTAAGGACGAGGTTCGTAAAGTTGGTATTGAATTGGGGCTGCCTGAGCGAATGGTCTACCGCCATCCATTTCCCGGTCCAGGACTAGGTGTGAGAATCTTAGGTGAAGTTAAAAAAGAGTATGCAGACCTTCTGCGAAGTGCAGATGCTATATATATGGATGAGTTATATAGTTCTGGCCACTACGAAAAAACCGCTCAGGCTTTTGCAGTGTTTCTTCCTGTTAAGAGTGTAGGAGTAATGGGTGATGGCCGCAGTTATGATTACGTAGTTGCTTTAAGAGCTGTTGAAACCAAAGATTACATGACTGCCACAGCCTACCCTATGCCCCATGATATGTTATCTAAAATTTCTAATAGAATTATAAATGAGGTTAAGGGAATAAACCGGGTAACTTACGACATAACCTCCAAACCCCCAGGCACTATAGAGTGGGAGTAGTTATGGGCAAAAAAAAAGTTTTTATAGTTGATGATGATAAGGAGTTAGTTGATTACCTATCAATTATTCTGGAAGATGAGTATCAAGTCGATACTGCTTCAGATGGCGTTTCCGCATTATCAAAGATTAAACGAGGAACGCTACCTGACCTAATGATTTTAGACATTAACATGCCAGTTATGAACGGGCTTGAAGTCTGTAAAAACTTAAGAAAAGACAATAGAACAAAAACCTTACCTATCATTTTTCTTACTATTGATGCTGAAAGTGAGGTTAAAGGATTAAATTTAGGTGCGGTAGATTATCTGGTAAAGCCAATTGATGATCCTGAGAAGTTGCTTGCCAGAGTCCAATCACATATAAAAAATCTTGAAACAATAAAAGATAGTGAGCGGAGTTTCTATTTCAATCTATATTGGATTGCTGTGGTTTTGTTTATAATAAGTATTTCAATTGTTTTATTTATATTCTAGTCTTTTTTTGTGAATTTATTATTTGAGAAAATAATTCGTAACAATAGAAGGTGCAATTATAAACC
>JADGBW010000238.1 GCA_015231305.1 Magnetococcales bacterium
ATTATTATAATTCTAATTATAAACTACCCAGAATCTATATAAACGAGATTTGAAAAGTAGGCTTACTGCAAATGTTCATTAGTTAAAATTTGATTATGGGAGGTTTCTCATAATTACTGTAAACTTTGTTAGTTTTAAGCTTAAAATGACTGTAGATTTGCCTTCTATTGCTAAACACAGCACGCTACCAAACTTGTTATCTTAGTGAGATAATTGGCCAACCTTTTTGTTGCGCATATTTTTTAAGTTTAGGGTCAGGGTCTACTGCTACTGGGTTATCAACAACATTTAATAGTGGTAGGTCGTTATGGGAATCAGAATAAAACCAGCTTCCTGCCAAATCTAATTGGTTTATTTGTAGCCATTCATTTAAAAGGGTAACTTTGCCTTCTTGAAAACATGGTGTGCCAAAAGACTTACCAGTATATTGACCATTTTTAATCTCAACATTTGTGGCAATTAAGTGT
This sequence comes from Magnetococcales bacterium, assembly GCA_015231305.1. Classification (GTDB taxonomy): domain Bacteria; phylum Pseudomonadota; class Magnetococcia; order Magnetococcales; family JADFYX01. Next base: position 468 of record JADGBW010000238.1, read on the forward strand.
TCAACATCTAATGCTTGAGCTATAGGGGTTGTAACAAATCGGTTGGTAGCAGTGATAATTACTAGGGTATCTCCATTTTCACGATGTTTTTTTAATAATTGGCGAGATTTTGTAGTTATTATTGGTTCAATATTTTCTGTTAAAAATTTGAACCGCATCTCATCTAACTCTTCTTTATCATACTGGGCTAAAACACCAAGTTGAAACGTTAGATAAGCGTTGATATCTAATACCCCTGCTGCATATTCATCATAAAAACGTTGATTTTCTTTTTCAAACAGCAGGCCATCTACCATTTTATTTTTTACTAAAAATTTACCCCACATATAGTCGCTGTCACCAGCTAATAGGGTGTTATCTAGATCAAAAAGTGCAATAGTCATTTTTCTCTTCTCATAAATAATAAATTTCGTCCTTGTTTTGTATCGGTAATAGTCTAAAATGTAAAAGAGAAAAAGTTTGTGTGTAACTATTTGTGAAAATAATAAAAAAAAGCTTCACTTAATATGAGTTATTGTCGATAAGCTAAGTAAGAGCGTCTATTGTCTATATTACCTCAAGTGAGGAGAGTCACGTGTTTAGTGCAATTCCAGCAGGAACAACCTTATCCGTAAATAGCCCTACAGCTCAAGCGGCAGCTTCTGAGCAAGTTACAAAAGGACTCAGAACCAATGATTCTGAGCAATTAGAATCCCGTAACGTAAAGGGCCTTAAAGAGGACAATCCTAACCAACGGGTTGATCGTGAGAAGAGAGAAGAAGAAGGCCAACCTTCAAAGCAGACAAAAGACAAAACGTCTTTTCAGTCTCAACCTCAGGCAAACCAGATAAAAGATCCTGCTGAAAAAGCTGATATTGCAGAATCTAGCAGTAAAAAGCCTTCAGTTGATATTGTTGTCTGATTTAAATTTGAATTAAACCTATATTCGGCAGATGGTAGTTTGTAGCTATAATATGTCGAATATAGGTTTAATGTTGCTGGGGTGCTGGTTATTCGTGACTATCTAAAAAAAATGCGTGGTCAGGGCAAAAGCCCTCCTCGTACAACTTTTTGTGACATGTTTTGGTCTTGGTTTGGCTCTTTTCTAGGAATTGCCACTGTTGGGTATTTAAATTATTCCATACTTGCTAAGACAGACGCTCTTTTGTTAATAGGCTCGTTTGGAGCTTCCGCAGTTCTAATTTTTGGTGCTATTTCTGGCCCTTTATCTCAACCACGAAACCTCATTGGAGGCCATTTCATATCTGCCTTGGTTGGTGTAACCATGCTGCAAATGTTTAGTGGTACATTATGGTTGGCCGCAGCCTTGGCAGTATCTACATCTATTCTCTTAATGCACCTTACACGAACCCTGCACCCACCAGGGGGAGCAACTGCTTTAATAGCAGTTATCGGCTCTAGTAAAATTCATGCATTAGGCTATATGTATGCTTTAGTACCTGTTACAGCTGGGGCATCTGTTATGTTGATAATAGCGTTAATAGTTAACAATATCCCCGCCAACAGGCAGTACCCTAAATTTTGGTTATAACATAGTTATTTCATGAATTGTTGGTATATGTACTTCTAATTAAAAGTTACATATATAATATGTTTGCCCTGTTATTCACTTGAAGATGGTAAAAAAATGTTTTGTTCTTAGAAGTATATTTTATTTTTAAAGGGCAAACCAATAACCGTAAATTGATGTGGCAAATATTAAGGAAGA
>JADGBW010000008.1:0-25147 GCA_015231305.1 Magnetococcales bacterium
CAGGTTCTGGTTCTGGCTCAGGTTCTGGCTCAGGTTCTATTTCAGGTTCAGGTTCTGGCTCTGGTTCTGGCTCTGGTTCTGGCTCAGGTTCTATTTCAGGGGTTATATCAGTTGCAGTCTCTTCGGCTTCTTCTTCTGCCTCTTCTTCTTCCTCTTCTTCAGGTTCTACAGCTGTTGATGTTGCAGAAGTTGTCCTACCACCAGAAGAAGTAGCCTCTTCAGACTCTTCTTCTTCCTCCTCTGTAGATGTTGTCTCTGTAGTTTGATACTGGGAAGAAACACCTCCAAGTGACGAATCTGTTTCTACATCAGCAGTATATTCACTTGTTTCAACTGCTAATCCACTATCTTCAACTTCACCTCCACTAACATCTCTTGAAGTATCAAAGCCAGCCTCAATATCAGTTAATGCTGACATTACATTGGAAGCATCCTCAGTTGCCTGCTCACGGCTACCCATATTAATAGAGCTAGAACCGCCGGAGTCTTCGACACTTTCATTAGAAATTTCTTCAATAGTATCAGCATCGAGGTCTTCGGCATCACCCGCTTCATCAAGCACTGTCATATTATCAAAGTTTTGTCTTTCAGTATCTTGCTCTTCAGTAGTCTCAACTTCAGAACCAGGAGCAGTACTTGACTCAGTCTCTGGGGTTGCTTCATCTTGGGTGGTAGGATCTTCGGCCATGGCTTGATACCTCTATAAAAAGTCTTTCACAAAAATTTGTTAAGACAAAATATTTAACACTTACAAGTAAAGGGAGCTTTACAAAATCACTTCCTCGTCTATATTAAGTTTGCAAGGAAGATAGTTTGTTCACCATTTATTTTTAAATAAATTGTCTATTTTTCTAGACAACAAACATATCACTATGATTTTACACTGTTTTTGGTATAAATTAATTATGTCAGTTCAAACATTCATTAATAAATGCATCAAAAACACCCCCACTTTTTCTGCTGAAGAAGAGTTGAAACTATTCAAAAAATACCAGCTAGAAGACGACCTAAAAGCCAGAGAAACAATTATTGAAAGTCACATATTGATGGTTGCTACTTTGGCGCAAAATTTTGCCAGAATTCATAGACAAACTGATTTTTATGATCTTTTTCAGGTTGGTCTTATTGGCTTGTTGCGTGCCACAGATAATTTTGATTTAAGCCGTGAAAGTCGCTTTGCCAACTATGCTAAGCAATGGATAATGCGAGAAATTCAGATAGCAGTAAGAAAACAACTGCGCATGGCGTATGTACCTATTACCACACAACGAGAGAAGATTTTTGCACAAACGATTAAACATCGAAAAAAAACCAGTGATGTAGAAGAACTTATTGAGTTGATTAAAAATGAAACTGGAATATCCCACGAAATTGTCAAAGATATGGTCAGTGCAATTCTTACAACCGATATTTCGTTAAACACTAATATCTCTTCTGCTAAACACAATATTCTGCCGGAAGATAACAGCGAATTAGTAGATATTATACCCAGCCAAGACCCAAGCCCAGAAGAGCACTATCAACAAAAAGAGTTAGCTGAAATTATTCAAAAAGCACTCGCTACATTAAAGGAGAGTGAAGAGTCTGTTATTATTGGGAAATATTTTGCAGAAAAAAGCAATGCTGAAATTAGTGCAGAGATAAATAGAGGTATTGTTAGTATGCTTAATTTAGAACTAAAAGTACGCAAAAAACTTGCGAAAAAACTACAAGATATCAAAAATTACCGCTAGTTTAGTTATTGTATTTAGAAACTCTGTTTTAAGTTTAAATTTACTATACAGTTAGTGATATAATAAATGCTATGTACAGGTTTTTACTAACTATAATCAAAGAAAAATATTGAAACGTCGTTTTGGCAGAATTTTTTTGTTATTGTGATGATCTTTTATAGTAAAACTTAAATAAACAACATATTCGGTCATTTTATAATTACCCTTAAAAAGCTGACATGTGACCCCCAAACACTTACTTTTGTAAAAAGAAAAAGTTTCAAAAAATAAAATCGACGGCTTTGTTTGAACCAACAAGAGAGACAATTTTTTTTTTGAGATGTAGCATAACAAGCTTTTTATCTTGTGAATTAATATTTATAAAAACTATAAAACTATCAGAGAGACAAAATGAGCAAAGAGAATATTCTTGATCGTATCATGAACCGTAAGGCAGAAGAGGTTAGCAAACGTCGTCGTCAAGTCTCAGAGGGCGAGTTATTAAAAACAGCTAATACAATTGATGCAACAAGAGGTTTTGCACAATCTCTGATAGATCAAGTAAATACAAAAACTCCAGCTGTTATAGCTGAGATAAAACGGGCTTCTCCATCAAAAGGGTTGATAATTCCCAACCAAGACAATTTTCACCCGGCTAAAATTGCCAAAGAGTATCAACAAAATGGTGCGACTTGCATCTCTTGCCTTACCGATAAGGATTTTTTTAGCGGAGATGATAAATTTATTCAGCAGATTAGAAATGAAATAAATTTACCTGTACTACGCAAAGATTTTATATTTGATCCATACCAAGTTGTTGAAGCTAGAGCTATCGGCGCAGATGCAATATTGCTGATTATGGCTGTATTATCACTAGCCCAAGCTCAAGAGTTAGAAGCAGCAGCTAACGAATTAGGACTAGATGTACTTGTAGAGGTACATAATGAAGAAGAGTTAGAGTACGCCCATGATTTGAAAACCCCACTTATGGGAGTTAACAACAGAAACCTTAAAACATTTCAAACTTCTTTGGATGTTACAATGCGATTAGCAACCATGACTGAAGCAAACCGTATAGTAGTTTCTGAGAGTGGAATTAACAATACAGATGATATTAAAAATTTACGTAAAAACAATATTCATGCTTATCTCATTGGCACAGCTTTTATGAAGTTTGAAAATCCGGGGGTTGAACTGGGAAAGTTGATTAAAGAGTTTTTTATAAAATGATTTAGGAATGGTTTATCTAAAAAACGAGGCTATACATACAAACTTACTTGAAAGAAAAAATGCTATATTTTTAAAGAAAAACGGTAACCACAACCTCTTACTGTTTGAAGATGTTTGTCGTGACCAGTTAAGGAGAGGTCTCGCCTTAAATAACGAATATGCACATCTACCGTCCGCTTGTTAACATAGCTTTCTAAGCCCCAGACATTCTTAACCAATTCATCACGAGAAAATACCGTCTCTGGATTAACAGCTAGAAAAACCAAAAGCTGAGCAGCCATTCGTCCTATATTTAGCTGGGTAAAATCTGGTCCAACAAATACCTTGTAATTAAGCAGCTCTATACGCATTCCTGCAACTTCAATGATATCGCCCCTCAGCCGGTTATCAACACGTCGCAATATTGCTTGTATGCGGGCTAATAGCTCTCCAGAAGATATTGGCTTATTAAGAAAATCATCTGCTCCAATCTCAAGAGCGGATATTCTCTCTGACTCATTATTACGATCTGAAAGCATAATAACTGGGATAGCCAGTAGAGAGACTCTCTTACGTAGATATCTGAGAAAATCAAGGCTAGATATGCCCGTTTGATACCAGTCTAATAATATAATTGTAGGTCGTGATTCTTCAAGCTTAAGACGAGCAATATCAACGTCACTAGCAAGCCAACACACATAGCCAGCTTCCTGCAATATAATTTGCAGTTGTCTCCGCGATAATTCATCCTCTTCCACAACAAGAATACTATCTTCCATTGACCACTCTGACCATCATATCAAATGAAAAAACTGAAACTATTTTTTAGAATAGTTGTTTCTTCAAAAGCTTGACTATCTAGCCTGCTAGGCACATACATATTAATATTACTATTTGTTTTTAAAGCACTTATTGCATTACATTTAAGACTAAGCCAAACTAAATAAAATAGAAAAAACCAGAAAACTAAATTAAAAGTGACAATTGATTTAAAATATACACCAGAGACACTCACAACTAAAGGTGAAATTTATTATTAATATTTTACAAATACGTAGTGTTGATTGTGTTTAGTAAGGTAAATAGATGTTAATGTAAGCAATCTGCATCCAGATCTATCTATTAATATTAAGAAATAATAAATTTATTAAACAAAACCTCTCTTTAAAATACTCTCAGATATATCGGTAGATATAAATACAGATGAGCACCTCATAATTGAGACTAAACGGATAATTTAGAGTATTATGCGGTTTGTGGTGTGATTGCTGTTCCGTACTATTATAGTTAAGGTGATATATGTTATTTCTAATATAACTTATACATGTACCATTAACATTTAAATAGCATATAGTGAAATGTTAATATTGTTATTTGATTGTTAATTTGTTGTTATAACAGGTGTCGTTAACACTTTATTATATTTTATCCAACTGACATATTATTTAGTTATCAATATTATACATTAAAATTGCAGTTTTAAGTTCTGTTACGCAGTTTAGAGCTTTGCAAATAGTATAAAACCCCAAATAACACCAGTTATGGTTAGTGCAACAAATACAGCTGCAGAGCCAAGATCTTTAGCTCTGCCTGAAAGAATATGGTGTTCAAGACCTATACGATCAACTGTTGCTTCCATTGCAGAGTTAAGCAACTCCACCACTATAACAAACAACACAGAGGCAACAAGTAAAGCTTTCTGAACTGCTCCTTCACCCAACCAAACACCCAAGGGAACCATTACCACAAGGGCTATTACCTCCTGACGAAAAGCAGCTTCATGCCTCCAGGCTGCTTTAAAGCCTGCCATTGACCAAAAAAAAGCTTTAATAAAATGGGTAGCTCCATCAAGTTTATATTCACTCATAAAATCACCAAATTAGTTTAAAACACAAAAAAATACTTCAAAGAGCTATTAGGCTAATTACCTAGTTCTTATCAAAATCAGGATCAGTCCTCTTACGTACTAAGTGTGATTCGTATAGCCTTCCTAGCAACGCCTTTAAATCTGGGTCTTGCACTTGGGATACAACTTGTTTAGCTTGTTGTTGCTCAACCCCCATGGCAGGTGGCAGAGTTGGTGCTGTTTTTTTTACTTCAGCTGTAGGCTTACTTCTTAGTGACTCCTCGCGAAAACGCAAATCAGTAATTTTTTCTTTGGTATAACTTTTTTGCAAAGTTTGGAGAATTTGAGGCTTCATAAAAGCTAAATTAGCCATCCAAACTGAGTGCTCTACTCGTACATGTAGCACTCCATTTTCGAGACGTACTGGCTCTGTATGCTTAGCAACATGATCCCCAACAGCCCTTCGCCAATCTCGCCAAAGAAGGTGGGCTTTACTATTGGGATGTTCCACCATATGACCTGTTACTTTTTTAATAAGATGCGCAACAGAGTGGAAACTACCTTTTTTACGGGGTTTTGCCATGCATGTATTGTCCATTATTTACAGCAACAATCAACTAAAAACCAATTTATCATAATTTCAAAGCTTGTTAATAAAAAGAGGATGCTCTACAACCAAAGAAGCTTTCTCAATTTTTTTTGCTGCAATTAGAAGCAAAACTTCAGGGCTGTTTATACGGTCATGAACTGAACACTGGCGTACAGGCTGAAGCCCTACCTTATTTAGCTCGGTAAATATTTCATTTTTACGCTCAGGCCTATGGATAAGATATAAAACTCCCCCATTACATAACAGTTTTGCCCCACAAGCGATAAAATCGGCTAAAGTTCCTTTTTGCTCAAAACGGGCCAGTGCTCGTTGTTTATCGGGTGGCAGCCGCCCTGTACCAACTTTAAAGTATGGGGGATTAGTAAAAACGTGGTGATAAGATTCATGCCCCATCTCCCTAGGAGGACAAAGGACATCACCCAAAAACAGCCTTATACTCTCCCCAACGTTACTTTTTAGCAAACGCTTTTTAGCAATTTTAACCAGCTCTTCTTGTATCTCTAAGCCGTCTATATGAACATCAGGATTAGAATAAGCAACTTGTAGTAAAACCTCTCCACAACCAGAACCTAGCTCTGCCAAAAACTCACCAGGAGCTGGTTTGACAAAATCTGCTAAAAGTATCCCATCTATTGATGAGCCAACATCTCGACATAAAGCGGTTTCTTGTTTTGACTCATCTTCCATAAAAGGCTGACAACCAAGCAAAAAAAAAGTAAATTAAACTTAGAATCGGGAGTTGTTCATACATCTTCGGCACAACCCCTTGATTTATCTTGTGAATCAGAAAAAAATATCACCACTAACAAGGTGATTACTATATTTTCTATATTCACCAGACAAACCAAAATATTGCACCATTAATGTACCCATAACTACCGAACCTAGGTTAAAGAGTTAAGCTTACACCAAAATTTATCCCAAGGACACAAAAACACCATGGAAGAAGATATTAAAATAATGGAAAAGGCAGCAATTGCAGCTGGCAATGTCATTATGAAATACTACAGGGAAGGCAAACAAGTTACCAACAGTGCTGAGGTACGCAATAAAGGTGCTAATAATCCATTAACTAAGGCTGATCTCGAAGCAGATTCATTGCTAAACAAAATGCTTCTTGATACTCGCCCAGAATATGGATGGCTATCTGAGGAGACTACAGACAACCCTACTCGCATGGATAAAAAAAGGGTTTGGGTTGTTGATCCTATTGACGGAACTAAAGAGTTTATCATAGGCCTGCCACAATTTGCTGTATCCATAGGCTTAATTGAAGATGGCAAACCTATAGCTGCTTGTGTCCATAACCCTGCCACTAAAGAGACGTTTCTTGCTGTGCTTGGCTCTGGCTCTAGTTTAAATGGACAACCCATAAAAACAACACCACGCAGCCAGTTAACAGGATCTACATGCCTTGCAAGTCGATCTGAAACTAAACGTGGTGACTGGGACGGCTTTAAAAGTGAATTTGCAATAACCACAATGGGGTCAATTGCCTATAAACTAGCACTAGTAGCTGCTGGTCGCTATGATATCTCATTTACTCTTACTCCTAAAAATGAGTGGGACTTTTGCGCCGGAGCTTTATTGGTAACTGAGGCAGGTGGAAAAATAACCCATAAAGATGGCGAAGAGTGTATCTACAACAAAAAAAATCCACTTGTTCGCTCTCTATTGGCTAGTAACGGCACTCTACACCCCAGCCTTTTACAAAGATTAAAAGATACCCCTTATGGTCCTGACCGTCACGGCCCAACTTGCACTATGAAAGAAGAGATAAAATGAAGAAATATAATGTTTACGGTATAGGTCACGCTCTTGTTGATATGGAGTTTATGGTTGAAGATAGCTTTCTACAAGATATGGAGCTACAAAAAGGGGCCATGATGCTGGTGGACGAGGCTCAACAACAAAAGCTTCTTGCAGCTGTTGGCGATGCGACTATGCATCGCTCTTGTGGTGGCTCGGCATCCAATACAATGATTGGCCTTGCGCAGTTTGGCGGCAGAGGCTTTCACTCTTGCAAAGTTGCTAATGATGAAACAGGAAAGTTTTTTGCAGCTGACATGCAAAAAAACAAGGTAGATAACAGCCTTGATACCATCTCTCACCCTGGCACTACCGGAAAATGCTTAGTTTTGATCACCCCAGATGCCGAACGCACCATGTGTACGCACTTGGGAATATCAGAATCTTTCTCTATTGAAAACCTCTCTGAAGAGCATTTAGCCCAAGCTGAATATCTTTACATAGAAGGCTACCTTGTCTCTGCCCCATCTACCTGTGATGCTGCTATTGAAGCTGCTAAAATGGCCCGTAAACTTGGAGTTAAGGTTGCCATGACCTTTTCTGATATTTTTATGATTAAGCTATTTCGTGAAGGTATGGATAAAATTATTGGTGATGGCTTAGATTTACTTTTTTGCAATGAAAACGAAGCTCTTGAATATACAGGAAAAGACAACCTTGCAGATGCATCCCAAGATCTTAAAAAAATATCCAAACAATATGGCCTTACATTAGGTGCAAAAGGGGCAACACTTTTTGATGGACACAAGCTTTTATCTATTCCTGGTGTTCCAGCTAAAGCTATAGATACTAATGGAGCAGGAGACCTTTTTGCAGGAACATTTTTATATGGCATTACAAACGGTTTAGACTTTCAAAAAGCTGGAGCATTAGCCTGTAAAGCTTCTTCAGTTTTAGTAACCCAATATGGCGCTCGCCTACAACCATATCAGGCTAGTAAAATAATTGGTTCTTAAATGACTATAATTTCTTCAGCAGTAAAAAGATCTATTCCTGGAATATACCCTATATTGGATGCCCAGTGGCTTAATGCAAAAGATAGCTTTAGCCCAGCAAAAATAAAACAAGTTGCTGTGGCTATTGCGGCAGCCGATATTTCTGTATTGCAACTACGCTGTAAAGCCACTGGCCTTGCAGCTTATGAGTTTATAGATACTTGGTTGCCAACACTCAGAGAGCATTGTAAAAACACAGCAATTATTATAAATGATAGGGTAGATCTAGCTCTATACTTTGAAGCTGACGGAGTACATGTAGGGCAGGATGATCTTCCTCCTCATCTTTGCCGAAAACTCTTAGGGGCAAAAAGTATAATAGGCCTGTCAACTCACTCTCTAACAGAAATACGCAATGCAACTGATACTACAGTAGACTATATAGGTTTCGGCCCAATTTTTCCCACAACATCTAAAACCGACACCAAAGCTATACAAGGTGTAAAAGCTCTTGCTGCTGCTCAAAAAGCCACATCTCTACCTATTGTTGCAATTGGTGGTATAGGTATTGAACAAATACCAGAAATAAAAAAAACAAAAACTGCAGCTGCTGCTATGATAAGTGGGCTTTGGGATGAACAGATAGAGCCACAGTTTAATACTGCAACTAGTATTTGGCTAAATAATTAGAATTATCTGTTAGGTCAGCTACTTCCCTCAATATATTATTCTTCATCATTTTCATCTGGTCTTGGGAATTCAATATGTACAGAAAATCCATTCAAATCTGATGATCTCCCAAGAATAATCGTTCCTCCGTATTGATCAACAATATCTTTGCAAATAGATAGACCTAGTCCACTGCCAATCTTGGTTTCATCAAGCCTAACTCCACGAGATGCAATACGTGTAATCTCCTCTTGTGGTACTCCTGGACCATCATCTTCTATGGTTATCCAGAGTTTTCCTTCATCTCCAGTGCAGAGAACAACCTTGCTATCAGCCCATTTGTAGGCGTTGTCTAGTAGGTTGCCAAACAATTCCAGAAAATCTTGCCTGTCTACATCAAATTCTAAATCAGGAGGAAAAGCAGAAACAAACTCAATTTTTTTATCGTAGTAAAGAGTGTTTAAAGTTTTAATGATGGCTGAAATATCATCATGAAGCACAAACTTACTACCGAGAATATCTGGATCAGTAAGACGCGCTCTTTTAAGTTGTCTTTCAATTAGGCTGAACAATATAGCCGTATTATTTGTAATAGTTGAACAGACCTCTTTGTTCTCTTTGATATCTTCCCGATCAGCAAGTTGTGCAATAAGGGTTAGCGGGGTCTTAATGGCGTGAGACAGGTTAGATATGGTGTTCCTTGACCGGCCTAAATAGTCATTGGTTTTTCTCAGAAGCCTGTTTATTTTTTTTACAAAAGGTCTTATTTCTCTAGGTACATCATCATCTAGTTTATCAATGATACCCTGACGCAAAGATGTAATATTTTTTCTGCCTTGCTCAATTGGTTTAAAGCTAAACTTCAATATCAAGGTTTGTAATAATATAATTGCTGCAATAAAGATTGTTGCTATAATAAAAAATGTTTTTTGAAAAGAATTTATACTGTTTCTCTTGAATGTTAAATCATCTGCAACAGCAATGGTTAAAGTACTATCCCGAACATTAAATCCCTTTGCCAGTATGAACAACATCTCTTTACGTGGTCCAAGTGTCTTATATTCGACAGATTCCCCTGCCTTAAGCTTGGGAACTTCCAAATCACTTTTCTTTAGAGATTTTGAGCGGAGGTTAATAGTTTCATCACCATCACTTACAATGATTTGAAAATAAAGCCCAGAAAAAGAGTGATGAAAAAATCTATCAACTCTCTCTTGATCAATGGTTGGGTGGTCCTGATTATCAAGAGACAACTCAGTAAGAAGAGTATCTATCTCAAGTACTAATCTATCCTTGATATAACTATTTGTTAAATCACGAATGGTTCCTGTGGTCGTAAACCACAAAACACCTACCAGTAACAACAAACTAATAATCAGCCCTAAATTGAGCCGAACTTTTATAGAATTCATTCTATGTTCCCAGATGAGACGAACTGATAACCTTGTCCTCTAAAAGTTTTAATACACTCCTTGCCAATTTTTTTGCGTAAACGGTTTACATAGACCTCAATAACGTTGTGATCATTAATTGTATCATGATCGTAAATATGATCCATTAACACTTCTTTTGTCATGATTCTGTTTTTATTGATCATAAAACAACGCAATAGGCGGAACTCTGTTCCACTTAGAGTCAACTTTTCCCCATCCGGCCTAAATACTGCCTGCTGATTTTCATCTAGTCGGTATTGATCCAGCTCTATGATTCCCTGAGTTTTTGATTGGCTACGACGAATAAGAGCCTTAATTCGAGCCGTGAGTTCTTCCATATGAAAAGGCTTGCCAAGGTAATCATCAGCACCAGCTTCTATACCTTCAATCCTATCGAGCCATTCATTCCTGGCAGTCAAAATGATAACAGGTACTGTGTTTAGTCGTCTTCGCCAGTTTTTTAGAACCTGTAGCCCTGGGCGTTTTGGCAACCCAAGATCAAGAATAACGGCATCATAAACCCCATCATTACCTAGATATTCTGCCTCTTCACCATCATGGACCATATCCACAGCAAAGCCAGCTTTAACTAGTTTATTTTTAATGTTATTACAAAGGGCTACATCGTCTTCAACGACCAAAACTCTCAAAGTTGGCTATCCTTTATATATATAGGGAATACGCTCTATAAATATTTACCACCAGACCATATGATCCATAGGTAACTGTTTAACCCTATCACTCCAAGGACCGCAAACCAACAAATATATATCATCCAACTACATTGTAGAGAGCATAAATTATGATAAATATGATAAATAGGCCGAATGTAACACTACCTATACCAACATCACTATCCTTCTACATATAAAAAAAATCATCTAAAAATATTCTTAACCTGTTAATTACTCAGGCTCTTTCACTATTTGATGCTGGGTACTTCCCGTCGATACGTCTTGACGTTTTAGTAATCTTTGAAAATGAGGTATTTGAGCTTGTAGTCCAATAACCTTCATTACTGGCATAACGAATGCTATTCCAGTACCTGGCTTATCAAACTCACCAGCACTTCTTATGGCTTCTAACACGTCTTCTACCAAACGTTCTTCCAAGAGAAAAACCACCATATCTGTTGAGATATCTAGCTCAATACCAAAAAATGTTTTGGCCTCATGAATACCGGTCCCATGCGCGGGGAGGACGGTACACCCAGGTGCCCCAGCCTTCTTCGCCGCTTTGGTGATTGTCTCGGTTAAATCTGATTTAACTGTGGCGATGAGCAACTGAAATTTCATCGTTTTCTTCCTCCGTAATAATTGATGTTTTGTTGTTTTTGGATCTCCAGTCTGCAATTTGCGCATACCCCATAACCGTGATCATGGGAAACAGACTGGCAAAAGCAATTAACCCGAATCCGTCTAAAGCAGGGTTGCGTCCAGGAATAGTGCTAGCCAGACCGAGGCCCAAAGCAGCCACTAAGGGAACCGTAACTGTAGAAGTAGTAACTCCTCCAGAATCGTAGGCAAGAGGGATGATCATTTTTGGTGCAAAAAATGTTTGAATAACTACAACCACATAGCCGACCACAATAAAATTAACCAACGGATATCCGGTTACAATGCGCACTGTACCAAGGGATATGCCAATAGCAACACCAAAGGCAACAGCAATACGCAACCCCCAAGGATGGATAGCCCCGTGAGACGCTTCATGAGCTTTATTGGCTACAGCAATAAGGGCTGGTTCGGCGAGTGTCGTAGCAAATCCAACCATGGCAGCAAAAAGATAAACCCAACCATAGGCATACCAATCTGGGTTCATTGGAGCAACATCGGTTCCAAACACAAACTGGGGTGAAGATAGTTGAATAGCCATCAACTTACCGACAGGAAATAGTGCTAACTCCAAGCCAACCAGAAAAAACGTTAAGCCAAATAATACTAAAACAAAACCAGCTGCCATACGTTTAGGATTTGGTATGGGTTGGCGTAGAACTAATAGTTGAAAGACTACAATTAAAATAAGAATGGGGGCTACATCGCCAATGGTATATAAAAACGTATCAAAAAGTCTACTCAGTAATTCCATATCAACCAACTCCCTAACCAAAAATCAAAATTCCATATCCCATTACAAAGATCATAGGTAACAGTGAAGCAAAGGCGATTAACCCAAAGCCATCAATCATCGGGTTGCGACCACGCATGGATGTCGCCAAACCAACACCTAGTGCAGTTACTAAAGGCACAGTAACCGTTGATGTGGTAACCCCTCCTGAATCAAAGGCTATTCCGACAATCTCCTCAGGAGCAATAAGGGTCATTACAACCACCAGCACATAACCACCTATAATAAGATACTGAATTGGCCAACCACGCAGAATACGCAAAATGCCAACTGTAATTGCAAGCCCTACCGATATTGCAACAGTAAACCTAAGCCCTGTAGCATAACTATCTCGAGCTTCTGTTCCTGGTGATAACAACCCGGCATTACTGGCAATTTCAGCTGCTTCCTTGGCAACAGCAATTAATGCTGGTTCTGCCACAGTTGTTGAAAACCCCAAGGCAAAACTAAATATCAACAACCAAGCCACACTGCCTTTACGGGCAAATGCGGTAGCCATACCTTCCCCAATTGGGAATAGTCCGGCATCTAGCCCCTGCATAAAAAGTGTCAGGCCAAACAAGACAAGAAGTGTCCCAGTAACAACCCCTAAGAAATCCGGGACACTTTGCTGGAGTACGAAAATTTGAAACCCGGCAACTACAACAATGATGGGAAGAAGATCCCGCCCAGATGCAGATAATTTCTGCCAAGCCCATTTTCCCATTGAGTTCATAACGATATTTCCCTATTTACCTAATCATATTCAATAGTCCAGTTTTCCCCTAAGAAGTTTGCTTTACTTACTTAAGAGAACCTAATAATGAATAATTATTAGAATTTTTCATTTGTTCTAACAGTTAATTTTCTAGCTAATTTTGATCTTCATATTTCAAATTCCATGGCTATATTAATTTAACACCTAATTAATTTAGCTGATTAGGAGTTTATATTTCCAACCTGAAACGAAGTTGAATGCTTTGTTGTTTTTTGTAAAAAAATTCAACAAGTTGAAAGTATTGATAATATTTCAATAAAACGGTTGGAAACTTATTTTAACAAAAGAAAAATAAAGAAGAAAATATATAAACTGCTAAGCATTCAATTTAGATTCAGGTTGGTGAATTATTCTATTGCCAAGCCAAATTTAGGACTGAGTTTCTGCTGTTTCCTAATTGGTGTTAATCCATTTTTTACCAGCTATTTTGAGCAGTATTCGCCTATCAATTAAGTAAGGAGACACAAGTAAATATTATGGACCCAGTAATCATTTTTGAATTGGTTCTATTTGTCGGACTATTGGCACTTTCCGGTTTTTTCTCAGGTTCAGAGACGGCACTGTTTTCTCTGAATCAGACGCAACTAGAACAGATGGAGAGGGATCAAAACCCGCAATCAGGGCTGATTAGACGTTTGTTGAATGAACCACGGCGTTTAATTGTTACCATTTTGATTGGCAATGAGCTGGTCAATGTTTCGGCATCGGTTATTTCAGCAACACTTGTTATGCAATTAATGGGTGGGGAAGATAAATGGTGGGTAAATATATTCATTATGCTACCCATTTTATTATTGTTTGGAGAGATCACCCCCAAAACCATTGCTATGAAACACAATGTCCGCTTTGCATCGGTGGTTTCTCCATTGCTTGAAATATTTGCCAAATCCATAACCCCGCTGCGTATTGCGATACGTTTTGTGGCTGATGGCTTGACAACAATGATTATTGGTAAGGAACGTAGCAAGGGCAATATCATCACTGAAGATATGGTGAGAACCCTAGCGGTACAAGCTGCCGATGAAGGAGTTCTAGACAAAACAGAACGACAATTTATAGATAATATTTTTGATTTTGGTAACAATACTGTTGGTGAGTTGATGACCCCTCGCTCAAACATGCTATCTATCACCATCGACGATTCTGTATCTCAGATTATGGAGACACTCCAATCTACACCTTTAACTAGGATTCCTGTTTATCAAGATCAACAAGATTCCATTATTGGTATACTTCATTTACGAGATTTAATGGATCCTACAATCAATATTGACACGTTGGATTCTGATGGATTGCGCTCTCTTCTACGTAAACCAATGTTTGTCCCAAAAACAAAATCAGTAACAGACCTGTTTTTCCTATTCCGCAAGAAACGTCGCTCCATTTCATTGGTCTTAGATGAATTTGGTGGAATCATTGGTTTGATTACTATGGATGATTTGCTTGGTGCAATCTTTGGCTCTTTGAGACATGTTCCAGAAATGTCTGGAGAAAATACCATGAATGCCAATGGTGAACATTTCCTTCAAGTAGAAGGCGATATGTCCATCTCAGTATTTAACAAAACAATGAAAACAACAATCCCACTGGGTGATGCTAAAACAATGGGTGGTTGGCTATTACATCTAATGGGAGAACTCCCAGAAGAAGGAGCTACTACTTATGCTGAAGGATGGCAATTTACTGTAAAGAAAGTTTTAGACTACAGAATAAGTGTAATTGAATGTCGCCAGGAGACTGACTCTAAAAAAGAGATTTTAGTGGAATAGGATATTCTCTATCCGGTTTATGTGTACTAGTAAAATATTATTGAGAATAATAATTACCACTAAAAATTTTTTTATCACAAAGGAAGAACTGATCTGATGGATATCCCAATTATCATTGCCTTAATGTTAGTTTGTCTCATGTTAGAGGCATTCTTCTCCGGTGCTGAAATAGGTGTAGTCAGTGCCGACAGAATAAAATTACGTCACAGTGCAGCTAAAGGAGATAGTGGGGCCAAGCTGGCTCTTAAAATGTTGGAGAAGCCAGAATGGCTACTTTCTACTACATTGGTAGGTACCAACATCGCAATTGTTACCAATACCACGTTAGCAACCCTGTTAGCTGTCCAGCTTTTTGGAAAAGAGTATAGCTGGGTCGCAATTGCAATTGCTGCCCCACTTATATGGGTGTTCGGGGAGATTGTGCCAAAGAGTATCTTCCAGCAAAGAGCTGACATCATAACACCAAAGATTATCTTCATATTAAGGGCTGTTTCTATCCTATTCTATCCACTATTACTGGTTTTCAGTGCGATCACTCGCTTTCTAACCCGTTTAGCTGGTAAGGATGGCAACATACCTTTTACACTTCGCAAAGAGATAGACATCATGATGCAAATGCCAGCTTCTCAAGGTGATGTGCAAGCCGTTGAGAAGACCATGATTCGCCGTATGTTCAACTTTGGAGAAACAAAAGTAAGGGATATTGCTATCCCCCTTATTGATGTCATTGCCATACCAGATAATATTACTTGTGGGGAAGCCAAAAAAATTGTATGGGAAAAATCCCATCTCAGATTACCTGTTTTTAAAGAACAAGCATACCAAATAATTGGAGTATTCCATGCAAGAGAGTGTATGAGGGTCTCAGACAACAAACCCATTACTGAGTGCGTTAAACCAATCCGCTATGTTTCGGCATCAAAAAGCATAGAAGTGCTATTAGAAGAGTTCCGTAATTCCGGTGAACGCATGGCTGCAATGGTTGATGAATACGGTGCAGCGGAAGGAATAATAACCCTTGAGGACATCATGGAAAGGATTGTAGGAGAGATAGATGATGAATACGACAAACACGATGCTATCTCTGGTGAGTTAGTTAAAAAAGTAGAAGAAAAACATATTCTAGTAAATTCAAGAATCGACTTAATTGCCCTTAAGGAAGATTGGGGAATTGAAGTACCTGATGGGCCTTATGAAACACTGGGTGGGTTTATCATGGAGTTGGCAGGTGATATACCCAAGACAGGTCAAAAACTTAAGTACAAGCAGGTGACTTTCACAATAGAACAGGCTGATGACAAAAGATTAATAGAAGTTAGGGTTAAATGGTAGAGCGCGTACCATAATCATTTAAAAGCCCAGACTTACTAATTAGGATAATGATAGTGGTGTCGAAGAATATTTTCGACACCACTATCACTTAAAAGAGCATCGGATGATAGATCCGGCAACACCTTAAAAAAACCTGCCAGAAAATTTACGACCTACAATTTACCTTGTTTGATCAAGTAATCCGTAAGAATATCTACTCAATAGCGTCGTCAATACTACCGCTACTTGTTTTTTCAGAGCGTTCTTCATTGGTTTTACAAGAGATACATTGATCGGTAACTGGACGTGCCTCTAGACGACCTAAACCAATTTCGACTCCACACTCTTCGCAATAGCCATACTCATTTGCCTCAACTATTAGCAGTGTGCGATTAATCTTAGAGATTAATTTTCTCTCACGGTCTCTGGTTCTTAGCTCAAAATTTCTATCAGTCTCTAAGGTTGCGCGATCAGAGGGATCAGCAAACAGCGCCTTCTCCTCGGTCATGACGGAAACTGTCTTCCCTGCATCGCCACGCAGTTGTTCTTGCCACTGTAACAATAGCTGATAGAAAAACGCCCGTTGTTTAGGAGACATGTATGTCTCATCACTTGAAGGACGATAGCCTTTTTCCAAGACTATATCGGCAATTTTACCTGTCTGTTCTGTTGTATCACTCATTTCCCACCTCTACACTAAATACCTGGGTATTTATTAGTATGTCCAGGCTATCTAGTTAATATAGATAAACATCTGTAAATGTCAATCTTTGCATTCATACAAAAAAAGACAAATAGAACAACATTAACAGTATAATCTATTGATTTTTATGAAATATTTTGGGAATTTATAGCTAGGATGATGATGCTAAGATTTTTTTAGATTAAGCAAGTAAAACAACACACATCACACATTTGGAAATATTTTACCCGGATTCATTATACCCTTAGGATCAAAAACCGTTTTAATACTTCTTTGTAGCAATATAGACTCCCTACCAACTTCCCACTCAATATAGTCTCTTTTTTGAGTTCCAACACCATGTTCACCAGATAGAGAGCCGTCTAATTTTAAAACAAGCTTAAATATACGTGCTAAAGCTGGTTTTACTTTCTCCATAATAACTGAATCGTTAGGGTCTACTAATAAGTTTACATGGATATTGCCATTACCAGCATGACCAAAATTAACAATGGGTATATTTACATCTAAGGCTATCTCCTCTAGCCCTTCTATTAATAAACTTAGTTGTGAAACTGGAACAACAACATCTTCGTTTATTCTTTTAGGAGCCAATTTTTTTAAAATTGGCGATAGTGCATACCTTGCAGCCCAGACTTCCTGAGCCTCTTCATGAGCAACAGGAGGGGTTTGCTCTAATGGTGAAAAGGTCTCAATACATTTGCCAACCTCATTTGCATAGTTGTCAATTTCATCATCTCCACCAGCAACCTCTAACAAAAGCATTGCATTACCAGCGGTAGGGATAGTTAAATCGCTCTCTTGTCGAAGCAGGTTAAGGCTTGCACCATCTAAAAACTCAATTGCTGAAAGTGGTAAACCGGTTGTCATTAACTTAGCAACAGCTTTTGTAGCTTGCGCAACAGAGCTAAACACCACCCTTGATAGCCTACGGGCTGTAGGTTTTGGGGCCAGTTTTAATGTAGCCTGTGTAACAACTGCCAATGTCCCCTCAGAACCAATTAGAAGTCTGGTCATATCATAACCGACAACACCTTTGCTAGTACGCCCTCCAGTATTGATAATTGTTCCATCAGCTAATACAGCCTGTAAACCCAAAACCCAATCACGAGTTACCCCATAGCGAACTGCACCAGGACCAGCAGAACACATAGCGATATTACCGCCAATTGTGCATGATTTAGATGAAGATGGATCTGGTGGCCAGAACAGGCCGTAACTATTCAAAGCTGATTGTAAATCACCATTAACCACCCCTGGTTCAACAACAACCAAGCGATCATCACTAGCAATTTCTACAATTTTGTTCATACGTTGGGTAGAGAGAACAACCCCTCCAAATGAGGCCAAAGCTCCTCCAACATTACCAGTACCTGCCCCTCTGGGTACTATTGGAACTCCCGTCTCATTACATAAACGCAATACCCCTGCGACCTGTTCGCTATTTTCTGCCAGAACAACACACTGGGGCATTGCTCGCACACCAGTGTTATCCCAAGCATAGGCTTCGAGTTGAGCTTTATTGAGCAAAATTTGGCTAGAAGCTAAAATCTTGACCAACCTATCTAGAAAAACAGAAGAGATAGGAGAACAAAACTTCTGGGGAGTGTTATTATTCGGTAGAGTCTGGTTCATTATCTTCTGATGAAGAGCTAGTATTTTTATAAACAGGAATTGCTTTGTCGTTTATTAAAATGTAGGAGACTACTTCTTTTACTCCCTTAACTGTTTTAGCAGCCTCTATTGCTTGATCACGTTCAGCAATAGTTTGAGCTTGTCCGGTTAAAAAAACTACCCCTTTTGTAGTTTCCACATGTATATCGATGCCTCGCACATGATCGGATGAAAACAAGCTTGACTTAACCAGAGCACTTATTAAAACATCATTAGCCAGCTCTTCTGGAGTCTCACTATCAACTATAACTTCGGAATCAACCTTTACAACACCACGGGTTTGTTTAGCAAGAGAGACAGCTTCGTCTATCTCCTCTTGAGAGGCAGCAACACCTGTAAGCAACACCCGGCCTTGATAAGAAGAGACATTGATGTTGGCAAATTTAACTACATCACTTTTAAAAAAACTACCTCGTATATTCCAAGCAACCCAAGAATCCTCTACATACTCCCCAGCCCCTCTCCGTTCTGCTACCATACCAGTGGCGACAGCACCTGTACCAACAGCAACTGAAGTACAAGCCGAGACAAGTAACAACAACCCAATGGGTAGAATAGAAAAGCAAACTTTTTTGATGTCACTCATAATTTCCTCTGCATTTTGAAAATAAAGAAAGTTTCCAAACTTACTTTAACACTATATCAAAGGAGAATCTAGCCCGGTTGTTGCGTAAAGTTAGCCATATTATTATTGATAAAACAGTTATTACCAACCCGGTCGAAATGCATCTGTTATCAGGTTGATAGACCAAACACTACCAACCTTTTGTACTAAAATTGCATCAAATCGACACTCATAATCTCCAAGCTCCGGCCGTTTTTGTAAATATGCTTGAGCTAGTCTAACCAAACGCTGCTGTTTTGCTGCCCCAATTGATTGGGCAGCCTCATCAATTGCTTGACCACCACGAGAGCGAACTTCACAAAAAACTAATGTTTCCCCATCCATCGCTACTAAATCCATTTCACCAAAGCGACTTCTAACATTACGATCTATGATAAAATATCCTTTTTGTTGCAGATAGTCACAAGCCTTCTGCTCTCCTTGGTTACCAAGGAGTTTTCGCAATATAGTCATAAGAAATACCAAAAAAAAGTTATGCCAATAGCACAACTCTCAACCTTTTTGTTGCCCCTTGGGGGTAAAACACGGTACAAATTCATAGTGGTTCTAAGTCCTGTTACTATATGAGAGCCTCCCCTTAGTTTATGCTTTTTGATAAAGCACAATGTTTTAAAGGTTTAAAACTCAGCTCCAAGGTTAGAGATAATGTCATTGACAAACCGTTACCCAACAACCTTTTATAACACATTTTTTAGCAAAAGTAGCTCAATGCTTTTTTGGTTATTTGTAGCCATTGCTTTACTTTTTTCAGGCTGTAGTTCAGTGCCAGACGCAACCACTACAAAAGAAAAAGCTAAAAAAGAAGCGGTAAAAGCCAAGGAGGAGCCAAAACTTAGCCAAGATATTATTTGGCTACAAGAGGCCAATAAATTAGCTGCCCTAAACAATATTGCCAAGGCTGCTGAATATTATCAAAATATACTGGCAAAATTCCCAAACTCCAACTCAGCCCCTGAAGCTCAAACAAAACTAGCAGAGTATTATTTGACCAATGGAGCAGTGGATGAAGCAATTTTTTTGCTAGAACAGGCCGTGCGTCGAAAAACTCACCCAACTATTGGCATGGCATATTTGTTACTGGGTGAGGCCCATAATTTTCAAGAAAACCTACATAAATCTTGGCAAGCTTGGGGAGACCTAAGCCAACTTGATTCACCACAAGCCATAGAAGGTTGGCAGCAAATACTAGATGGTTATTTTGCCTTTGCCACCCCTGAGAGCACAAATATTTTCTTAAGTTTAGCCCCAAAAACCGCCCTTTCACCAGAACAAGCAAGGGTTCTGTTTCGGGTTGCCAGCTTACAATCCAAACGCCAAATTGATCTTATAACCTCTTTGCAACCACAAAATTCACCGCTATTGCCTCAACTTATTTTATCACAAGGGGACCATGCAATACGTGCTGGAGACAACAGACTAGCCCATGATCTCTGGACTAAAGCTAGCTTTGATGTGCAAACTATGCAAGAGGCTCAATATCGTTTAAGCAAACCCAAATCTCAACCACCATTTAAAGTTGGTTTAATGCTCCCTCTTAGTGGTCGCCATAAGAAATTGGGTAACAACCTTTTAAACGCTGCTCAAAAAGCTCTTGCTGACTACAGAGATGTACCTATTTCACTATTTGTAGCAGATAGTGGAGGAACAACAAAAAGTTCTGCAATTGCTGTAAAAGAGCTTCATAATAAAAAGGTAAATATTATTATTGGGCCAGTGATAAATTCAGCCGCCAAAAGTGCAGCACTTGAGGCTACCAATTTACAGCTGCCAATTATGGTTTTAAATCATAATTTCGATATAAGTAAACATGGAGATAATATCTACCGAAATGCTCTTCGCCCACAAAGACAAGCACAAATTATGGCTAATTATGCTGTAAAGGAACGCGAGTTTATTCGTATAGCTATTTTGGCTCCAGACTCAACATATGGTCATGTAATGGCAGATGCCTTTACTGAAGAAGTGAATGCTTTAAATGGAAAAATTATTCGCACCACTTTTTTTAAACCCAACTCTCCTGACTTTACCCCTTGGATAAAAGCTCTTATTCACCTTGACCCACAAGAGTTAAATGCTCGTCTTTCTCAAGCAAAAAAAACTATCCCATTAGACCCATCGGATCCACTGCCACCAAGTGATGTTAAAGATCTTGACGCATGGGCCGATTTTGATGCTCTGTTCCTTCCCACACTTGCAAAACAGATAAGGCTTATTGCACCACAAGCAGCATTTTATAATATCCGCTCTCCCCATGTCACTCTCTTGGGAACCTCTGGTTGGAATCGTCAATCTCTATTTGAGGGAGGAACAGAATATCTTCGTGGTGCGGTTTTCCTTGATACAAACCGCCAACTACGAGATCAATTCCGCACAGCTTTTCACCAAGCTTGGGAAGAAGACCCTACAAGCTTAGCCTCTTTGACCTATGATGGGGTTGCTATAATTGCTCAACTAGTGAGAGATCAGCGTATGGGTGGATTGCCATGGCAACAGGGACTTGCAAACTCATATGGCTTTGCTGGGGCTGCGGGCAGAATACAATTTCAAAAGTCAGGAGAGAGTCAACGCCCCTACCAACTTTTTGAATTTGCAAGAAGAGGTGTAACCACAATTCCATTGACTGAAAATACCAAACATATTTTAAACAACAGAAAAGCGGTTATTGATATTCCCACCATTGTAGAGGAAGAAAAATAAAAGTGGCATAAAAATCGCATTATTAAGTCAACTCAGAAAGTATTGAAACTGTTTGAGTTAACCTTGAAACACTACATTGTAATGTGATCTTGGTTTAATAAACGGGTCTATCTGGTTTAATTTTTTTTAATATAAACCATTAAATTCTATTATTTAAGCCAAGTTAAAAATTACAACTGTCTTAAGGTTCAATTTAATAATGGGAGAAAACACGTGAGCCAGCAACAACTACCCCCTATAGAAGATGAATACTCTTCTGAGAGTGGCGGGCTAATGAGCAGACTATCTAGCTGGATAGTCACACTGGTTGTATGTAGTACATCAGCTTTTTTAACCGCTGGCTTAATTAGCTCGTTTACTGATGCTTCTAAAAATACTGTTAAAAAAGAAAAAACTTATATGTCTGGAGTAAGTTACGAGCTACCTGCCCGTACAAAGTCACTTCGTGCAACCTTAGCAATTGAAGAGACCCCACAAGATTATATAGAAGAAGATACACCACAAGCTTATATAGAAGAAGATACACCACAAGCTTATATAGAAGAGAAAAAAATCTCACCAAAAAAAGATGATAACCAAAAGTTTTTTGCCCAAGATCGTGAAACTCAAGAAACTTTTGCAAAACTTGTTTATGAAAAACAAGAACCAATAATAAAAAAGAGTGTTGCTAAAACCAAAAAGAAACAAGAGCCTAAAATACAAAAAACTTTTGCCAAGGCTCGTAAAGTGCGAAAAAAAATAGCTAAAGAAGCTCCAACCCATAATTCATTGGAAGCACAAACTCAGTACCTTATAAACCAAGCGTACTCTACCTCTCTTCCTGTTATTGCTAATGAGAGGACAATGGCGGAACTTTCTCCGCTAACTTTAGACTATAAGCTGCGTTTTATACCCACTAAACCACCAAGAATATCACCTAATAATATTTTGGCTCAACGGGTAGAGGCAGGAAAGGGGTTGATGAAAAACCCAGGAGGTGGCTATAGCATTCAAATAATGCGGGTATCAGAAGCAACCATTGGAAATGTAAACGATTTTATCCACAAAACGGGCCTAACATATATGACCAATGACCTCTATATGTTCCCCCTTAAAAACAAACAATACCTTATCTATTATGGTCACTACGATAGAGCAAAAAAAGCCAGAAAGGCATTAGCAAAGCTACCTGAGCCTATTCAAAAATCAGGTGCTTTTATTATACAGCTACAGACAATACGCGCCAAAGTTATTGAGCAAAAGCCACAGCGTCAAATAGTAACTTACCGTCAAAATATTTCTTAATAATCGACAGATTTTTTGCATATAATACTTAAAAAGTGAGATTTCAAAAAATGGGTGGTTATTAATATGTGGATCAAAAGTAACAACAATTTATCTACAAAATTATTGCAAGGACGGAAAAACTCTAAAATGAGAACGATATTTAAAGCTCTGTTTATGGGGGGCTTACTGCCATTGCTACTTTCACCAATAGTAGCCAATGCAGCACCAACAATACATCAATTAGCTTTTCAGGGCTTACAAAAACAGATAGAGCTTCGTCTTGAGAAGGGCGAAAAAATAAATGAACGTGATAATTTTGCTCTTACTCCCCTGCATTATGCTGTTTTAGCTAAAAGGCAGTTAATGGTTGAGTGGTTGTTAGATCAAGGCGCAATGATTGACGCTGGAGACTTAAACGAAAACACAGCTCTGTTAATGGCTGTACAGAGAGGCTACATATCAATTGCAGTTATGTTGGCTTCACGCGGGGCCGATGTAAATTTGGGCAACATACAACGTGATACCCCCTTAATTAGTGCGAGTTATTACGGTGATAGAGGCTTGGTAATGGTGCTGCTAGATAATGGTGCCGAAGTAAATGCCAAAAACGCTGTTGGCTTAACCCCTCTTCATATGGCAGCAATGGGTGATGCACCAGCAGCTGTTAAAATTTTGGCTGCTCGTGGCGGCAATTTAGATGCTCAGGATGAAAACGGAGAGACTCCTCTTAACAAAGCTAAAAATGATTACATGCATGCCTTGTTATGGAAACATGGCGCAAGAATAAAAAAGACTGAAAAAGGCACGGTTGATGGTAAAAAGTGATGTAAAAAGGCAGGAAATATACAATTAAATCTGCCACATTCAGACTTTTCACTATCTTAGTATACTTAGTAAACACTTAACAAATAAGGTATTTCAGATTGAAACCTGAACCAACATCGATAGAAGCAGAACCACAGCCTACAATAGGCTCACACAATGTGGATCAAGCAGACTATGTTGCTACATTAACCACCTTTGCTGAGTGGGGTGATGCCAAAGCACAGCATAATCTTGCTGCCATATATCTAGAGGGTCTTGAAGTAGAACAAGATTATGCCCAAGCTCTACATTGGCATACTCAAGCTGCCCAACAAGACTACATTCTAGCCCAACACGACCTTGGTACTATGTATTTAGAAGGTTTGGGAGTTGTAGCTGATATTGCCCAAGCATTTCACTGGTTTAGCAAGGCTGCCGAAAGGGGAGATGCCAAGGCACAGAGTAATTTAGGTATTCTTTATGCCACAGGTCAAGGAGTAGAAGAAAGTGTAGTTGAAGCAGCTAAATGGTTCCACCTTGCTGCTGCATCAGGGCTGCAAGATGGCATTGAAAACCTTGAGATTGCAAAAGAAGAGATGACACCAGAGCAGGCCATACAAGCTGAAAAGCTTGCCAAAGAGTGGACCCCAATAGCAGGTAATTCGAAATAGATACCGACACCCTCTGGGACATTAATCTTGTGGGTAGAAAAATAACCCACCTACCTACCGGCCTAATAATCGGTTTTAGAAGTGCTACCGATGGCTCAGGTGCCATGCGTGCAGAGCTTCTAAATCCAGAAATACTCCCAAAACAGGCCAGTAAAGAGGAGATAGCTAGGCTGTCTCAGCTTCCTATAGAAGCATGGCAAGTATATGCCCATGCTTCAGAGATAGCCTTAGCCAAGCTTGAAAAGTAAAAAAACCTTTCGTAAAATACCTTTCAGATCTATTGATTGAAAAACCACTACATATTGTTGTACACTGACAAAAACAGTGTAAATTAAAATCCTAAACAACCATAAACATTGGAAACAGTCATGGATTTAAACCTGCGCATACCTGAAGACTTAGAGAGTGTGTTATCTGATGTCACAGACAAACAGACTTATGCTATTGACGCCATTCGACAAAGAGCCGAGCGAGAAAAAGCAGATTATGAAGCATGGGTATTAAAAGAAATTCAAGAAGG
>JADGBW010000008.1:25247-50089 GCA_015231305.1 Magnetococcales bacterium
CCCTCCTCCGGCATTGCGTTGTAAATTGAAGCACGCATTCCACCTACTGAACGGTGACCTTTTAGGGTAACTAGCCCTGCATCTTTAGCTTGCTCTAAGAATGCTGGGTTTAGGTTGTCATCCTTTAGTGTGAAAGGCACATTCATGCGAGAACGGCTCTCTATTTCAGTTGGGCAACTGTAAAAGCTGGAACCATCAATTGCTGCATAGAGCTTGGCAGCTTTTCTAATATTTGTTTTCTCTATTGCCTCAACTCCACCTTGAGACTCCATCCACTCTAAAACCAAACCAAGAATATAGATAGCGTAAGTTGGGGGAGTATTTAGCATAGACTCTTTTTCGCCTTGAGCCTTGTAGTCTGCCATTAGGGGTAACCCCTCACAACGCCCCAGCAAATCCTTACGCACAACAACTAGCGTCACACCACTGGGACCAAGATTTTTTTGTGCACCAGCATAGATAATACCGTAACGAGAAACATCTATTTTACGAGAGAGGATATTTGATGACATATCCGCAACCAAAGGCACAGAACCTGTATCCGGTGTATAATGAAACTCGGTACCAAAAATTGTGTTATTTGTAGTCATATGCACATAAGTGGAATCTGGGTTTAACTTCAACTCATCTTGTGTGGGAATGCGAGAAAAGTTAACACCTTCACTTGAAGCAATAACTCTCACGTCTGCAAACTGCTTTTTAGCCTCTTTAATGGCTTTTTTAGACCAACTACCGGTGTTTATGTAGTCGGCACTCTGATTTGCAGGGTCGTTAATAAGGTTCATAGGAACAGTTGTAAACTGCATGGTTGCTCCGCCTTGCTGAAACAACACATAATAATCATCGGGTATACCCATAAGCTTACGAACCATAGCTTCAGCTTTGGCAATAATAGCCATATACTCTTTTGAACGGTGGCTCATCTCCATTACAGACATGCCAGCATTCTGATAATTAACCATCTCATCTCTTGCGCGCTCTAACACAGAGACAGGTAGAGCCGCTGGTCCTGCACTAAAATTAAATACACGTCCCATCTTGCAATTTCTCCCAATTTAAAAAAGGGTTCAGGAATAAATGTTAGAACCCTTGATGATTAATCCCATATATTTCTAAATTACGAGGAAAACTCGTAAAGAGGAAAACTACTATTTGTTCTGGCAATGGTCAATGTACACCAAAAGGATAAATAGATTTTGGACATTTTAAATTAAACAAAGTAACCTTTTATTGATGAAAGATAATTATTTAATAAAAATCTGTTTTAGCCTGCTTCTTGTTTTATTGTCTGTGAGCAATTTAACTGCTGATGAGATAAAAAAAGATACAGCAGTTAAAGCCACACAACCAACACAAGCTATTGATATACCAGGCATATCAACGAATAACAACATCACCAGCAATGTGACTTTGACTTCCCACAACACCTCAAACAAAAAAATATTGCCTAATACCAATAGTGCACCAGCAACTGACCAACCACAATTAATAAGTGAAGAAAAACGCCTACCATCCTACACTGAAATTTTTAAAAATAGACTACAAGCACTAGCATTAATACCACGCCGTTTTACCTTAGCCAAAGAAGATGAGTTAATTGGCAACCAACTAATGCAACATGTAGTAAAAGCAGATGAAACCCTTATGGAGCTAGCTAGAGTGTACGGTATGGGGTTTAACGAGATTATACTAGCCAACCCCACTGTAGACCCTTGGAAACCTAAAATAGAGAGCAAATTAACTGGTTCCTTTATCCGCATATTACCAGGATTAGACCTACCTGCTGAAATTATTGTCAATATTCCTGAAATGCGCCTATATCATTGGGTAGATAAGGGCTTGGTAGACACCTACCCCATTGGGGTAGGTCGTGAAGGGTTTATTACACCCACTGCTGATACACATTTAATTCGTAAAAAAGAAAATCCAAGCTGGTATGTTCCAGCATCTATTCGCCAAGAAAAACCAGAACTACCAGCTGTTGTTAAACCAGGCCCAGAAAATCCCCTTGGCTCCCATGCTCTTTATCTTGCTTTACCAAATTATTTACTACACGGAACCAACCAACCATTAGGTATAGGCCGCCGGGTAAGCCATGGCTGTATTCGCCTTTACCCAGAAGATGTAACAGATTTCTATAACAACGCTAAAATTGGCGCAAATGTGCGCTTAGTACACGAGCCTGTAAAGGCAGGGTGGCGTAACAACCAACTGTATATGGAGGTCTTTCCGCTTTTTTCTGAAGAGATAGCCCAAGACAAACAAAAACAGCTCGCAACACTAGCAACTACTGTAGTTAACAAAGCATTGAGCAGAAGACCAGATGTAGTGGTGAAAATAAACTGGGGTACTATAGACAGACTAGTTCACCAACCAGATGGTATTCCACATCTGGTAGGTGAACTAATAAATGACATTGATGGTGCTGAAATAAACAAGAAATAAAATATGTTACAAAACGTATTTTATTTACTTGATATCGTTATTTGTTAAGAGCTTTCTTAAATTGTTCACGTGCAGCCATCTCAGCCCGCTCCATCTCAGCAGCTTCTGCAGCAGCTACAGAAGCAGCCATAGCTTCTCTTGCTTTTTCAGCATGTTCCTGCGCCCTACTCTCTACAGTGCGTACTTCTTGGGTTACTTGTTGTGGTGCAGGTGCATCAACCACTGGTGGTGGGTTGTCTTTAGTGCAGCCAGCAGTGAATGACAACAATGTACCAGCGAGTAAAACAAGAACGATCTTATGGGATTTCACTATTATTTCTCCTATTATTAGATTCTATGCTATATGGGTATTTCAACCCATTTTTTGTATTGATAAAAAGACTGTAGTTGGACAGTATATCTGAAACATGCCATTTAGTCCCATAAAAAATGTATTTATGGTGATTTTGCCTGAATTATATATACTAAACTGTAATACATTGAAAATAACTGATTATTTACAACAAAATTTTAAAAGACCAAAAGCAATTTTCAGACCAGCACTAATATAACTTTTAACTCTTAACGATCTAAAAAGCCAAAAAGTCCTCTACGACTAATTTTTTTATCTAGGTGTTGAGTTAGAGATTTTTTTGCAGCAGGTGGCTTTTCTTCACCATCAAGAGCAGCTATTACCTGTTCAGGCGAGTCGTAATCCCGCACAGAATGGAGTAGTGTTTCAATGAAATGATGGCCTGTTTCAGGCTCCCAAGCAATTAAAACTGGCACTGTACGATCCCTAGTCTCCAGCATTACTCCTTGCCCCTCAGCAACCCTACCCTCGTCATTAACATTAAGTGGTGCAGCATGAATAATAGCTGGAGTTTGCTCAGGTTGGTTCCAGTAAATACGCTCCGCAGCCCAAGGGGTAATAAGTAGTGCAGATATTGGATCATCAACCGAACCAGGAGGATCAGGTCGCACATAAACTCGTAATTTGCGATTAAGGGCAGGATCATCTAAAGCCCGGCTTGCAAGAATCCTATCAGCTGCTACTTTTATAGCGACAGGGTCAGGCCATCGGCAGTCCCAAAGGGAAGCAGTAGTATCATCCATTAGATATTTGGATTAACCTCTAAAAAAATTTTCCATCAATAGGGCTAGAAGCTGTCGCATAGAGTTTTTTCTCCATTCGTCCCGCCAAAAAAGCCTCACGACCTGCACTTACTGCCAGTTTCATTGCTCTTGCCATGCGTATAGGATCTTTTGCACCAGCAATGGCAGTGTTCATCAACACCCCATCACACCCCAACTCCATAGCAATTGCAGCATCAGAGGCGGTTCCCACCCCAGCATCAACAAGAATTGGAACCGTGGCTTGCTCAATAATTATACGAATAGTATAAGGGTTACAGACACCAAGACCAGATCCAATAGGTGCAGCAAGAGGCATAACAGCAACACAGCCCATATCTTCATAAAGTTTACAAAGATAAGGGTCATCAGTAGTGTAAACCATTACCTTAAAACCATCTTTTATCAATAGTTCTGCTGCTTTTAGAGTTTCAGGATTATTGGGCCAGAGATATTTAGGGTCAGACAAAACCTCAAGTTTAACCAAATCCCAACCACCAGCTTCTCTTGCCAAGCGCAGGGTTCTAACTGCCTCATCAGCAGTAAAGCAACCTGCTGTATTGGGTAGATAAGTATATTTTTTTGGGTCGACAAAATCTGTTAGCATAGGTGCTTTAGGGTCACTTACGTTTACTCTACGTACTGCGACAGTGACAATCTCGGCTCCTGATGTTTCTATAGCCAGAGCTGTCTCTTCAAAATCTTTATATTTACCAGTACCAACCAACAGACGGCTGTTAAATGTCATGTCAGCTACTTTTAATTGATCATCCATATCACTTTTTCCTCGAGAGTTACTCTTTGACCTAAATTTAACCAAATTCGGCAGTTGGATTGCGTAAGAAAGCTACACAGCTTGTTTTATACTGCCCCGCCACCAATAAAGTGAACTACTTCAACTTTATCACCTTCGCACAATTCAACAGCATTGTAACTCTCCCGTGGAGCAACCTCCAGGTTTAGCTCAACAGCCACCCGGTCATGGGTAAACTGCAAACGGTCTAATAGTTGAGAAATAGTGGTATTTTCAGGAACCTCAGTAGATTCCCCATTAAGTGTTATTTGCATGACTAACCTATGGCTAAATAAATTATTATATTTCACTCTATATTAAATTACATATTATATATGAAGGGTGAAGTTGGATAAAGCCTTCCCATGCTCATTAATAATCTATCTGACTAATCACAAAAATAAAATTAAAACAGTGTGCTATTAACAAAATAATAATAACTTGTGTCCCAGTCCTATAAAGATTTGGTTCGTTTAGAAATTTTTTAAAAGCATTGATCTAGATAATTATAGGTTTAGGCAACAAATTTTCTTTTATGTATCATAATGTTAACTAAATATAACAACAATGTTTAAAAAAATACGGGTTATTCAAACATTGCCCAATGGTGTATTTTTTGGCAAAATTGCGCTATTTTAATGAAGCAAGACCATAAAGGTCGGCAAATGTGGCAGAAATATAAAGAGTTAACAGAAGACATTATTGACTTGGTTCACAAGAATCAGGTATATGCTGCTCAGTTAAAACTTGATAAAATGCTTGATGAAATGCCAGAATTTGCAGCTGAGCTTGCAATCTTGGCAAAATTATCAAAAGTAGGTAGGGAGGCTGGACCTTCTATTGACCAACAAACTGAGCTTCAAGAGTCCATGGCGATTCTTGATAATAGTGATGATAAGGTAAAAAAACAGAGAGAAGATATTGATAAGCTCAAACAATATTTAGCTAAATTGCAAAAAGCTGGTAAAGTAAATAGAGCTAGAGAGGGTGAACATAAAAACAAGCACCAATTAAATAACCTTAGCAACTATCTATTAAAGTTACAGGGTAATAAAGCTCGGCAACAACTTGATATTTTAGCACGCTCTAAAGCTAAATTATCTGTTTTGTCCAAAAATCTACAAGGTGCTAAGCAACCTAAATCAGTTGTTCACCCAGAGGTAAGAAATTTACAGAAATTATCAGAATTTAGCAGTACAGTTAGAGTTAAACAGAGAGTATAGTGAGTAAAAAATTTAATATTTTGATCATTAATGGACCAAATCTCAATTTACTTGGCCAAAGAGAGTCCTCTGTATATGGAACCACTACACTTGCTGATATTGAGAAATTTTGCCGTAAAAGAGCAACTAGTTTAGGGGTTGAGCTGGAATTTTTCCAATCCAACCATGAAGGAGAATTAATAGATCGTATTCAGGCGAGCAGAGAGATAAGCGATTTGATAATAATCAACCCTGCTGCCTATACCCACACATCAATAGCAATACGTGATGCATTGCTGGCAGTGGCTCTACCTGTTATTGAAATACATATAAGCAATATCCACAAAAGAGAGTCTTTTCGTAAACACTCGACTATATCCGACATTGCTATAGGACAAATTGTCGGTATGGGACCAAAGGGATATCTTTTAGCGTTAGATGGGGGGGTAAACTATCTTAATGATAGTAAACTTGATAATTAACCCGAAAATTAGATATATTTACGGGTTAGGTCACTAGAAAAGAATATTAATATACAGCTTTTAATTAGCTTAACTACAATTTACATCCTTGAAAATGAAGGGGAAGTTTTATGGATCTCAAAGAGATTCGGCAGTTAATACGTTTTTTATCTGGAACTGATGTTTCTGAAATTGAAATTACAGAAGAGGGAAAAACTGTACGCATAAATCGTGCTCCTGCCGGGTCAACCGTCAGTACAGTTTATGGGCCAACACCTACCCAACAACAAGCAACATATGTCCAGAGTGCTCCAGCAGAACCGGCAGCCGTGGAAGCAGCAGTTGCTACAGCAACATCCGAGGTTAAAATTGACGGTATTACCATCAATTCACCAATGGTGGGAACCATCTACCTGGCAGCCTCCCCAGAATCACCGCATTTTGTAGCAGTTGGGGATATTGTAAAAAAAGGGCAAGTGGTTTGTATTGTTGAGGCTATGAAATTGATGAATGAGATTGAATCTGAAGTCTCAGGCCGAGTTGTTAGTGTACTTAAGGATAATGCATCTCCTGTTGAATATGGCGAGCCACTTTTCCAGTTAGAGGAAGTATAGGTTGACTATGTTCAACAAAGTTCTGATCGCCAACCGTGGCGAGATTGCCTTGCGTGTTCAGCGGGCTTGTAAAGAGATGGGTATTCAAACAGTAGCGGTCCATTCAGAAGCTGATACGGAGGCTATGCATGTATTGATGGCTGATGAATCTGTCTGTATCGGCCCTCACCGCTCATCAGAGTCTTATCTTAATATCACCGCAATTATGGCAGCAGCGGAAATTACAGATGCCCAAGCTATTCATCCAGGTTACGGTTTTTTAGCTGAAAACTCTGAATTTGCAGAAATAACAAAGGCTTCCGGACTGATATTTATAGGACCACGCCCAGATGTTATTCGCCTACTAGGAGACAAAGTTCGCGCAAGAGCAGCTATGATAGAGGCCAATGTACCTGTGGTTCCAGGCTCTGATGGTGTGGTGATTGATGAGCAGATGGCACTACTTTCTGCAAGAAAAATTGGTTATCCCGTTATAATAAAAGCAGTAGGCGGTGGTGGCGGTAGAGGTATGAAAGTTGTGCACTCTGATGCTGCCCTTATTAGTGCCTACACAGTTGCTAAAAATGAAGCTTTGCAATTTTTCAAAAATGGCGATGTTTACATAGAAAAATTTCTTAAAAATCCACGCCATATTGAGATCCAAGTGATGGCAGACCAACATGGCAACTCTGTCCATTTAGGCGAGCGGGACTGCTCATTGCAAAGACGGCATCAAAAATTACTTGAAGAGGCTCCTTCCCCAAGAGTTACCCCCCAAGAGAGAGAGCACCTAGGAACATTAGCAGCAAAAGCTGCCCTTGCTGTTGGATATACTGGTGCAGGAACTTTTGAGTTTTTACAAGATGCCAAAGGTGATTTTTATTTCATTGAAGTCAATACCCGAATTCAAGTTGAACACCCAGTAACAGAAATGGTTACTGGCATTGATTTAGTCAAAGAGCAGATAAGAGTTGCTGCGGGACAACCGCTTTCTTTTAGCCAAGAAGAAGTTGTAATTACCGGACATGCTATAGAGTGCCGTATTAATGCAGAACATCCAGAAGATTTTACCCCATCACCAGGCCGCCTAACCCGTTATCACCCTCCCGGTGGAGGTGGTGTTAGAGTAGACTCAGCAGCTTATGAGGGTTATCAAATTCCTCCTTATTACGACTCAATGATAGGCAAGTTAATTGTCCATGGCAAAGACCGTGAAGAGGCTATAGCCAGAATGCTAAGGGCATTGGATGAATATGTTATTCAAGGTATTTTCACATCCATTCCCCTGCATCAAAGAATAATCCGGGATGGGGCATTTAAGACAGGGCAGTACGACTTGAACTTCTTGGAACATTTTTTAAAAGTCGTAAATAAAAAAACCTGATATATCTAAAAAAACGGGAGAGTAGCCCCATGACCGACAAACCGTTGGATCGCCTCAACAATCTTATTGATGCTGAGCATCTTCGCAAGGCTGTTGTGGAGATGGCACAACGTATAGATGAAGATTATGCAGCTCAAGATTCCCCAGATTCTGAGCCAATAATGGTTGTGGTCTTAAAAGGAGGGTTTATTTTTGCAGCAGATCTATTAACCTGCATGAATAGGCCAATTCCTGTTATTTTTGTCGCCCCTCGCCTTCCAGACTGGAAAGCCCTATTAAGTGAAGCAGATAAAGAGCTTATAAAAGGACGGGATTTAATAGTTGTTGATCTATTATTGGATTCTGGCCTAAGCCAAAATAGGTTATGCAAAGCATTAAAAGCCTATAACCCATCCTCAATTAAACTAGCTATACTACTCCATAAAACCGTAGCTGAAACCGAAGATTTAGCTATAGATTATCTAGGGTTTGAAGTTCCCGATGTGCGCTTGGTAGGCTACGGCCTAGATGAAGGCCAACGTTTTAGAGGGTTGTCAGGAATCTACACCTGGTGGAACACTGAAAAAAATATTCTATAGGCAAATTGGCAGTTAAATACCATTTTCTATCTTGCTTGCATTTTTAGGCCAGAAGTAGTGCCTTCATTTGTTACTTTAACTGCAAAGTTCTTTTTGTAGCCCTGTTTTTTGTCAAAATCTGTTTTAATGTCTAAGTCGAATTGACCCTTGCCAGACAAATTCCAGCTGCCTTTACCAGATATTTGGGTTTGAGCACTATCTACCTTAATATTATCTAAGCTTATTGTACCGTTTAATAGATTTATATCACTCTCCATACGGTTCCAATACAGAGATTTGTTCTCATGAGAAATTACAGTCTCACTTGTTTTTAGCCCATTAAATGCGTTGTGGTCTACACCTCGCAAACTGCCTGGTTCAATTACAACATGACCACTACCAAACATAGAGCCTCTTGGTAGATATGTCTTGTTATCTAGCTGACCATATATGGTTCCACCAGCAAAAAGATATCCCTCAAATTGCATATTGTGATCAATATCTTTTGGCTTTGTAAACTTAGGTAGCTTTGTTATATCTACACCAGTTATTGTCATTTGTGACTCATATATAATCGGGTTTTGAGATAGATCTGCCAAACCCATAATATCTACCTGACCATCCGCTAACCTTAACTTTAAAGGCGAGAATCTTAACTGGCTATCTTTTACTGTAAAAGGTATTTGTAGGTCTTTGAACTCAAGATCCATTAGATATCCATCAGGTACTTGAAGCAAACCTTTCGCCTGCCATGATGCACTTTTAGTCAACTTACCGATATCCATATCTA
Organism: Magnetococcales bacterium; assembly: GCA_015231305.1. Lineage (GTDB taxonomy): Bacteria > Pseudomonadota > Magnetococcia > Magnetococcales > JADFYX01. The sequence continues at coordinate 34,586 of JADGBW010000008.1, forward strand.
ACTTCATTAAACCACCACTTTTCCAGTTTTCTACATCTGGAAAATAATTTACAACATCATCAATTGCCCAGTTAACTGCTGCTTTAAGCTGTATCGCAGGAGAATAAGAGCCTGATATTATTATGTTATTAGAGTTAGCCGGGTGGTTTAGCACAAGATCATTTACAGTGAAAATTTCATCAGATTGGAACAAGCTAGCTTTAACAGCAAGAGGTGTGTCTGCTACTTTTTCAAACGGTGCTACCTCAATAGTGGTTTTAGTTAAGTCCAAATCTGCGTAGTAGCTCATATCAGTAGGCCAAGTGCCATTAAGCTTAAAAGTACCAGATGGGCTAACGCCTTTCAGAGGAAAACTGGCAGGCCATGGAAGCCGTCCTAATTCAACTTGGTTTAAAAATTTTACATCCATCTCAAGAGGTCCACGCCACTTGTTTTTTACCCACCCCTTAGCTTCGATAATGGGTGAACCATCTAGATAGATGAAAATTTCTTCAAAGTCTAATTTAGGAACCCCATACCATCCCATGTGAAGAACAGATTTCTGCCTAAATGCCAAATCTAAGGTGTCATTATCATTTTTGGGGGTTAAGCGGTCAATAATAGTATTTTTAAGAGTTTGGGGTGGCTGCTCTACAACTTTTTTTTCGTCTTTTCTGCTTAATACTAACCCATCCAACTGCAACCATGTACTAGTTTGCAACCCTTCATTTAAAGAACCATGGAGCAATGTTGTTAAATAGCCTCGTGAAGTTTTAACCGCTATTGTATCTGTTGAAAGAATCTCTTGCAGCTCTTTTAACCTAATTGATTTTGCTTCAAAGTTTAACAATATTGGCATTGCAAACGGGTCCAGAGTATCTGGAAGTGGACCAACCTGACCATTAACTGTAAAAGGTATAGAACGATAACGAGCAGAAGCTACAACAGGTGAAGCACGGGTTGGGCTTAAAGCATGAATACCCATTTGAAGGTGATCAAAAACCCAAGTTCGACCTTCCGGGTGGTCCCAATCTAGAACAACCAAAATACCATTTTGAACTGTAATTCGCTTTATAGTGATATCGCTAAGCCCTACTCCTAGCTCTTTTAAAAGCTTTTTATCACTAGCCACAGCAGTATCTTGCGCTCGCTCCATAAGTGGAGCTTTATCATGAAGAACTAAATTTATCTGCGGGTTGATTAATTTTATAGAAGAGAGTTGCGGAGCTCCTGAAAAAATAGATAAGGGACTAAAACTTAATAAAGTCACTTTAACCTGCACCATAGGAGGTTCAGCAGGGTCTAGGGAGAGAATCTCCAACTCTTTTAACTCTAAGGTAAATAGACCGCTCAGAGGGGCATATTTTACCTTTTTTATTGAGACATTGTGCCCAGTTATACGTTGCAGGGTATCCGAAATACGAGGGCGATACCAGTCCATATTATTGGTCTGATAATAGACAATAACCGCCAAGCCAAAAACAACAACTAGCAGAAAAATGCTTAAGAAAAATGAGCGACGATTGGACATTAAATTAGCTATATACCTTAGCCTAGTTTCTCTTTTAATACAGTATTAACCATTGCCGGGTTTGCCTTACCACGAGTTGCCTGCATAACCTTGCCAACTAAAAATCCTAAAATTTGAGTCTTGCCACCTCTGTACTGTTCTACCTGATCTGGGTGAGCTTCTAGAACTTTTTCAACTTCTGCGGTAATTGAACTGCTATCAGTCACCTGTTTAAGGCCTTTTTCAGCGACAATAGTTTGAGGATCTCCCCCATCATCAAACATATGAGTGAAAACTTTTTTGGCAATTTTACCAGATATCTCTCCCGTTTGAATTAAGGCTACCAACTTACCCAAATTTTGTGCAGAAACAGGAGAACTATCAATCTCCAATCCTTCTTTATTTAACCGCCCCAACAACTCCCCAGTTACCCAGTTTGCTGTTGCTTTAGCATTTTTCTTTCCAGCTTCGCTTACAACTTGGTTAGCTTCTTCAAAATATGTAGACATCTCACGGCAAGCAGTTAGCACCCCTGCGTCATATTCTGACAGCCCCATTTCATCTTGAAACCGTTGAGCCATAGCGTCAGGAAGTTCTGGTAAAGTGGCATTTAAAGCATCAATTTGGCTCTGCTCAATTGTTAGTGGTGGCAGGTCTGGTTCGGGAAAATATCTATAATCGTGGGCATCTTCTTTACTACGCATAGAGCGACTGATATTTTTATTAGCGTCCCAAAGTCGGGTCTCTTGCACAACCTCTTCGCCACTTTCTATTAAATCTATCTGGCGATCTACCTCAAAATCGATAGCCCGCATTACGTTGCGAATTGAGTTTAAATTTTTAAGCTCTGCTCTTGTGCCAAACTTCTCTGCCCCATATCTACGTACCGATACATTGGCATCACAACGAAAAGAGCCTTCCTCCATGTTGCCATCGCACACATCTAAAAACCTTACAATAGCCCGTAATTTTTTAAGATAAGCACCAGCATCTTCACTACAACGCATGTCAGGTTCTGATACTATCTCCAATAAAGGAGTACCAACCCGGTTTAGGTCTACCCATGATGCGCCAACTATACCTTCATGGATACTTTTACCGGCGTCGACCTCCATGTGAATTCTAGTGACACCTATTCGTTTTTTAGGCTCATCAGGTAGATCTATAAAAAGCTCTCCATGCTCAACGATGGGTAAATCGTATTGAGAAATCTGATAACCAGTTGGGGAGTCCGGATAGAAATAGTTTTTTCTGGAGAATACCGATAGCTTTCTAATCTGTCCGTTAATAGCCAACCCAGTTTTAATTGCCATGTTGACCATCTCTCGGTTCATAACTGGCAAAACACCAGGAAAACCAGCGCAAACATGACATATTTGAGTGTTGGCATCAGACCCATATTTATTGGGACAACCACAAAATATTTTAGATTTAGTTCGTAATTGGGAGTGAACCTCAAGACCAATTACAGTTTCATAATTCGGATCAATAGGCATGGCTTAAAGAATCGGGCTCCTAGTATGCCAATCAGTGGCTTGTTGGTAGGCGTGAGCAGCCGAAAGAATACCGCTCTCATCAAGTGGACGACCAATTAGTTGCAAACCAATTGGCAAGTTTGTTTTATCAAATCCACACGGGATTGATATTGCAGGAAGACCAGCTAAATTTACGTTGATCGTAAAAATGTCTGAAAGATACATCTGTACTGGATCATCTGTTTTTGCCCCCAGCTTAAACGCGGTATCGGGGGTTGTTGGGGCAAGAAGTAAATCAACCTTGGCAAAAGCTGCCTTAAAGTCGTCTGCTATTAGCCTTCTAACTTTTTGGGCTTTAAGGTAGTAGGCATCGTAATAACCAGAAGATAAAACGTAGGTTCCCAGCATAATTCGCCGTTTAACCTCACTACCAAAACCTTCTGCCCTTGTTCTAAAGTAGAGATCTTTTATGTCTTGGGGATCTTCACAACGATAACCAAAGCGGACCCCATCATAACGGGCAAGATTTGAAGATGCTTCGGCTGGAGCTAAAATATAATAAGTGGGAATTGCATGTTTAGTAGTTGGTAAAGATACAGGAACCAACTCAGCACCCAAATCGGTAAACTGCTTTTTAGCCTCTTCAATTACGGTCGCGACATCTTGACTTAACCCAGATGCAAAATATTCAGCAGGAATACCTATTTTTCGTCCCTTTAGACCGTCGTTAAGGCTTGCCATATAATCAGGAACTGGTGCATTAATACTTGTAGCATCTTTTGCATCATGGCCTGCCATAGTTTGCAGCATTAAGGCAGAATCTTGGGCAGTTTTAGTCATTGGCCCGGCTTGGTCAAGTGAAGATGCAAAAGCTATCATACCGAAGCGCGATACCCTGCCATATGTAGGTTTAAAACCTGTAATACCTGTTAAAGCAGCTGGTTGGCGAATAGAGCCACCAGTATCTGTGCCAATAGTAGCACTACATAAACTAGCACTGACCGCAGCTGCTGAACCACCTGATGAACCTCCAGGAATCCGGCTGTGATCCCAAGGGTTTTTTACCACACCAAAATGAGAGGTTTCGTTAGATGACCCCATGGCAAACTCGTCCATATTGGTTTTACCCAATACAACTGCTCCTGCTGCTTTAAGACGACTAGTAACTGTAGACTCATAAGGAGGTATAAAATTATGCAATATTTTTGATGCACAGGTAGTGAGAAGACCTTTGGTGCAAAATAGATCTTTCACTCCAATGGGTATACCAGTTAAAGCCTCCCCTTGCTTAGCATCAAGTCGGGCATCAGCATCTTTAGCAGCCTTTATAGCCCCTGCTTTATCAACAGTAATATAGGCATTTATATTTGGGTTTTGACTCTCGATTTTTTCTAAAAACGTGTTTACCAAATCTTCTGAGGAGATCTGTCGCTTTTTGAGAAGTTCCGAAAGTTTAGCTAGGGTTAGAGTAGTAGGATCTGATAACACTTAAAATTGCTCCGTATCTTTTATTTACTTTTGGCAAACTTGACTGATAGTTACCAAAATAAAGTCTTATTCAATAATTTTTGGTACCCGAAAATGACCATCTTCGCTATCAGGGGCACAATTAAGAAGAATTTCCCGGCTATCTCCATTTACCACTACATCTTCTCTTGCTGGCATAAGCATATCTACTGCATGAGTCATAGGTTCAACGTTATCTGTAGGCAAACTATTTAGTTGATCCATTAACCCTAATATTTGTGAAAGCTGGTTTGTATGGCTTTCAACCTCATCATCTGAAATATTTAAACGAGCAAGGTTGGCGACATGTTTTACTGTATCTGCATTGATAGACATAATTTATCGCATCTTAAAAAAAAGTTGGTACAAAGTTTCTTTATCCATAAAGAATACCATTCTTTACAATAAATGCACGGCTCCATACTGGGAAAATTATCAACACCAACTTGCTATCGGCAAGAATTTTGCTTCTACGTAAGCATTACTCAAATAAATATAATGTTTTTTCCACTATTTAGCAGCAACTATTTGTCAAAGGCTATATTATGTTAACTTCGGTTTTTATTGTCATTTTTTCCATAGCATGTATCATTGGCGGGTATAGAATGTCCGATTCTGACGGGGTTGATATGTCAGAATATTTGACAAAATTAGCGTCAAAACAGGCTTAACTAATTTTAGCCTAAACTTCATAAAATTGAGTAGCAATTAAATAACGGTCTATCCGATAGCTGGGTTATTGCGTTAATCACAGTTTTTACTCTTGTTGATGAAAAACCTGAGATAGTAATTACCACCTGCCTGACGTAAACTGTTAAGTAACCCACATATCATAAAATATCCTTATCACCAACAAGGTGTATTGGTTTAACAATGATATACCTAACCAAAGAAACGACTTACGCCATATACACACAGCAGACCACTTAATGTAGGTTAATTTTTAATTATCGATATTTGTTGTCCAGCTACCCATGCCTGTTACCACAATCTCTAGATTTGTGAGGGAAACTTAATTTTAAGTTTTAAGGCTGAAAAATATTTGGGGTTGCTAGTATTAAAGCGGCAATTAAAGACATGTCTTTATAAAACACAACCAATAATCCTAGGAGCCTGTAGGTCATGGAAAAACCATGTCTTGTAACATGTTGATATTACTTTTATATAAAATTTTTTTAATAAGTCTATAAAAATTTTCAAAATCTTGCTATATCAATTATTTACAAGATTTGCCCGCAGAAAGTCCGACAAACTCCTAGGATAATGGGTTCTGCGGGACGACCAAAAGCAAATGTAGTGCTACTTATTGGTGATTTAGTAAATTATGGGCTTGGCTCTTGGGATAAAATAGAGATTAAATACTAAAAAGCCCCATATACTGGGGCCTACTCTCGCCATGCTTCTTCATTTTATGGCGATATATCTATAAGTACCATTGGGCAACCAGTAGAGAATTGACTAAGTTGAATTTAATCTTTTTGAAAACTAGTGGATGGTAGGCTTTTTAAACTTTGGCAAAATACCACTATGGATCTTTGCAGATAGATCTGTGACCCCTGAGTCTAGCCTAACATGAGGGTTTTCCTCTTCAAACTGGTGAGTCTTTTTACGCATTTCTGCGATTTCTGCATCAAGTCTTCTGATAATTTCCCGTTCTTTTGCGGTCTTTTTTACATCAACTGACATAATATCTCCCAACTCTATTCTAACTGGTTATTTTACCAAATATTAGGCAGTTATAACGCACATATCGCCTACTGGATAAACCTAGAATAACCAAAATACTGCAAAGTAAGATGTTTTATCAACTACATACTGGCTAACAGTATAAATAATTATTGAAATTTTAACAAGTTTTACCTAAAAAAAGCAAAAAAATTGCAACAATCCACAGATAGCTAACCTGAGTGGTTAGCCATAAAATTTATTAGATCAAAATACCGATTGACAGAGTTTTCATTATCGAAGTAACAAGAAATATAGATATTATCACCAACAATCCGCATACCATCACGGCGTAAAACAGCAGAATATGTTGAATTGAGGTGAGATTCAGCACTTTGCGATGTCTTATCAAAGGTGTAGAGAGTTTTAAGAGGCCCAGAATTAAAAGCTCGAGCTAGCTCCCTTTTTAAAGCTTTTATATTAGTAGGTTTCTTGGCAAGGTTGTAACGCATATCTATCATGGAGATACCAGGATAGGGTATGTAGGTTTTTGTGACTGTAAAGTTATCTGATGAAAGGCAGTCCATCAGCTTTAGCCCCATCCACTCCAACGAACAAGAGCTACGATTAAGAGTATGGTTTTCTGGCTCTAACAATTTATGCTCAGGAGTGTTATGGATAACTGCTGTGTCACAATTGTTTATTTTATACTTATTATTAAGCCAATTAGTTAAAGGAATAAAAGCATTTATAATGCAGGAACCATAGGAAAAAATCTGCGATTTGGGGCTGTATTCTTCATGGTTATAACCTACAATCAAGGTTTGATCAGCATCGGCTACTGTGGCTGAAATAATAATTTTTTTAGTCGCTCCAGAAATATACTCCCTATTTAGCTTAGCACTGTTATATTTTCCTGAGCACTCCAAAAAATAATCAGGCTTACCCAACCAAGGGATTTGCTCTTTTTCAGTGTTACTAAACAGAATAGATTTTTTAATACCTGCTTTATTAATAAAAGAGATTGTATCCGAAGCAAGAACAACTCTGTATTCTTCGCTTATTCTAACAAAGCGATCATTGATAATGATGGCATGGGCAGAGCTTGGACTCAAAAAATCATCATTGATATAATCAATACTAAAATTGGCATTTTCAGCATTATCTAACCAATATTTTAGTAAATGAAGTCCGAATCGACCAAAACCATTAACTCCTGTCGAAACCATCTAACAACCCTTTTAATCTTCCAATTGCATCCATTAGTCGAGTAGAGAAAAACCAGCAGTTTAGCGCACAGCAGAGCAAAATCAAAGTTCAATTCAATAATCTTGTAATTTACAGGTGTTTTTGTTATTCTGAGGATTGTTTTATAAAGATATTTGTCAGTTTCACGTTATTTTACAGAACAATTTCACCAAGGAATTTTTTCTCTACGTGACTTACTTTCCCAGTAATAACAGACAAAACCTACAACAATTTGTTGTATGTGCAGCTATATCCCTCATGACGCTATCCCCAAACATAGGATTGTGCGAAAATATTGTGCTTGCTCAACACAGAACGTTGGTTTTATCTGATAATTACATGGCAAAAGGTATTATAAACCTAGATGAATATACCTTTGATGTTACTCCATATAATCAAATTACACTTTCTTCATCTATTGAAGTAGATAAACACAATAGAGCAACTGACAAAAAACAGAAAAATAGCAATATTTACAGGCAACTAATAAACAAACAACCACAACTAGAAAAGTGGATTGATCCTTGGATTGATGCTGGAGACGGTCCACCAAAAAATATTGCTGTAAATTGGAACCAAAAACAACCCGGCGAGATGTCAATTAAAGCTAGACCGTTTCACTCTATTGATATAATACCATCAGAGTTAAAAAAAATTGTGATCAACAAAAGGTTGGTGGGTAGTGCTAACGACCTAAGCGCCTGTTACAATATAAACAGCGATACCACAGCAGAGATAGCCCAAAAAGGAAACACAGCTATCTTTCTAGTCAATTACAGCGGTAAATTTTGATAAGAATATAATCAACCATATTCTGCTCAGCGATAGTTTGGAAATTCTCGAAAATTTAACCGCGAAAGAGCTAAAGCACCTACCCCAAAAGCAGTTCAGGCATCATCCAGATTAATTGGATGATGCCTGATTGTCTTTACTGCAACTACTTTAAAAAAACTAATTTATTCTACATCTTTCATGGTCAACTTAACCCGGCCCTGACGGTCTATCTCTAGTACCTTGACCTTAACGGTCTGGCCTTCTTTTACAATGTCAGAAACCTTGGCAACCCTATGAGGGGCAAGTTGGGATATGTGGACTAAGCCATCTTTGTTGGGAAGAATATTTACAAAAGCACCAAAATCTGTGATCCGTACAACTTTACCGTCGTAGATCTGCCCTTTTTCAACATCAGCAACAATCTGTTTAATAATCTTCTCAGCCATTGTAGCAGAATCGCCATCTGCTGCTGCAATTTTAATAGTACCGTCATCATCGATATCTAACTGGCAACCTGTCTCTTCTTGAATGCTGCGAATAACCTTACCACCAGCACCAATAACGTCACGGATTTTATCAGCGTTGATTTTAATGGTGAAGATTCTTGGTGCATATTGTGAAAGCTCTTCACGACCGCTTGTCATGCATTTTGCCATCTCACCCAATATATGAATACGTCCAGCTTTGGCTTGTTGCAGAGCTACAGACATAATCTCACGGGTAATACCCTCAATTTTTATATCCATCTGTAGTGCAGTAATACCATCTGCATTACCAGCTACTTTAAAATCCATATCGCCAAAATGGTCTTCATCACCAAGGATATCAGAGAGAATAGCAAATTTTTCACCCTCTTTAATCAATCCCATAGCAATACCAGCAACAGAAGACTTTAGCGGAACCCCAGCATCGTACATTGCCAAAACAGAGCCACAAATAGTAGCCATGGAAGAGGAGCCGTTGGATTCTGTAATTTCTGATGTCACCCTTAATGAGTAAGGGAAATCTTCGGCATCAGGTAGAACGGCTTGCAGGGCACGAAATGCCAATTTACCATGTCCAATCTCACGACGGCCTGGAGCACCAAGACGACCTGTCTCACCAACACTATAAGGAGGAAAAGTATAATTGAGGTAGAAAGGCTCACGGTATTCACCGTTTAAAGACTCGACAATTTGCTCGTCACGTCCACCACCTAAAGTAACAGTAGCAAGAGCCTGAGTTTCACCACGGGTAAATAGAGCAGTACCATGAACACGAGGAAGAACACCAACCTCGGTAACAATTGGGCGAATGTCAGTTAAAGAGCGACCATCAATACGTGGTTTTCCCTCTAGAATAGTGCCACGAATCACCTCTGATTCGAGCTTTTTCAACATATCTTTAACACTGCCAGAAGCAGGACCACCCTCAACACAAAGCTGAGCTACTGCTTTTTTCTTCACTGCACTTACAGCATCTTGGCGAGCTAGCTTGTCTGCAATAACGTATACTTCTCTCATTTCTGCCAAGAAAGCATCGCGAACTTGGTTATATAGATCAATGTCTTCTTCTGGTGAGACAAAGTCCATACGTGGTTTACCACACTCAGCAGCAAACTCTTTTATACCCTCAACCACTGGTTGAAAACCCTCAAACCCAAACATAACCGCATCGAGCATCTGCTCTTCGCTAAGAACGTCAACTTCAGACTCAACCATAGTAACAGCACTTTCAGTACCAGCCACTACTAAGTCTAGACGACTCTCAGCCATCTCTTCCCAAGTAGGATTGAGAATTAATTTATCGTCGATATAAGCGACTCTGGCTCCAGCAATTGGTCCGTTAAAAGGTAGACCAGAGATAGATAAAGCAGCAGAAGCACCAACCATAGCTGCAATGTCAGGCTGGTTTATACCATCGTAAGATAAAACAGTACAAACTACCTGAGTATCCAGTGCAAACCCCTTAGGAAATAGAGGACGCAGTGGGCGGTCAATTAACCGTGAAGTTAAAATTTCTTTTTCACTTGGTCTTGTTTCACGTTTAATAAAGCCACCAGGAATACGGCCTGCTGCCCATGTTTTCTCTTGGTAGTGGATACCAAGTGGGAAAAAATCCATGCCCGGACGTTGCTCTTTTTCTGCTGTTGCAGTAACCAAAACTACAGTTTCACCAACAGTTACCAAAACAGAACCATTTGCTTGTCTCGCAATTCGGCCTGTCTCTAGGGTAATTTCATCCCTGCCTACTTGAATCGTTTTTTTAGTAATATTGAACATATATTAGGTCTCTTATGAAAAGATATGAACCCAGGCAACTCACTACAATTAACAGTCCCCAATTAGGGCTATTAATTATCGTAAGTTGCCTGAAATAAAAAAACCGCTCTTGTAGAGGGTGCAACAAAAGCTGCACCCTCTGCAAAAATCGGCATAACTTTTACTTACGCAGTTTTAGACGCTTAAGTATTTTTTGATATTGTGCTGGGTCTTTACGGTTTATATAAGCCAATAAACGTCGACGCAAACCAACCATTTTGAGCAGGCCACGACGGGAGTGGTGGTCCTTCATGTTACCACGAAGATGCTCTGTTAAATTGTTGATTCTCTCAGTCAGAATAGCAACTTGCACATCTGGTGAGCCAGTATCACCTTCAACAATGGCAAACTCTTTAATCAACTCTTGTTTTCGTTCTGCTGTAATCGACATCGGTTCACTCCTTCATTATGTTTGGGTTAGGCTATCCACAAAGATTTATACCTTGTGTGAAACCGAAAAAATAAGTCTGACCCATTTAACATTTAATGTGTAAATACATTAAAAATCAAGATAAATGGAATAGTCTTTTTGGTTTACAGAGCCGTCTGGAATCTTTTGTAGATGCAGGAGAAAGTGTTCCAACAGCTCCAAAAATGCCTTCAGGAGTCAAAAGACGAACCGTATCCGTCCCTTCACACCCTTCAGCGTCGATCCAAACGGACTGACCGTTAACTATTTTGTGCCAAACTTCAACACGCAATCGCAATGCCGGGATGTCGTCCAGCACCCGATCCACGGGAAACAAAAAATCATTCATGCGGTTATCTCTTACCGCGTCAGCTAAGCCATCCAATGATACACCATCTTTTAACTCAAAACCTAAGGTGCTGGTTCGCAATAGCTGTTCCAAATGGGCAGGACAGTCCAAATGCCTTCCCAAATCTCTGGCTAAGGCTCGCATATACGTACCTTTACCACATTTTACCGAAATTTTAGCCAACCCATCAGTATAATCATCTAAGGTTAGCTCTTTAAATACAACCTTCCTGGTGGGCATATCAACAACCTCACCACGTCTAGCCTTCTCGTAAGCTCTTTCACCGTTAATATGGATTGCAGAGTGTGCAGGGGGGACTTGATCTTGCTCACCCAAAAAAGCCATTAGAGCTGTAAGGAGTGCTTCTCGGCTAGGGGGAGTTCCACCCTCTTGAGTTATAGTTCCTGTTGGGTCTCCACTGTCAGTCTCCCAACCAAACCTCACCCAACAACAGTAGGCTTTGTCACCTTCTAGCACCATTGCAAGTGCCTTGGTTGCTTCACCAAGAGCAATGGGGAGCAGACCTTCAGAAAAAGGGTCGAGTGTGCCACCATGACCTGCTTTTGCTGCTTTAGTTATCCTTCGTACAGACTCAACCACACGGGTAGAGGTCATACCAACCTCTTTATGTATTGCAAGCCAACCGTTTATTGGCAGACCTTTACGCATCCTGCGTCCCACTATTTACTCGTCTCCATCTTTGGGTGGTGGCGGTATATCGATAGAATTTAACAAACGGTCTATTTTTTCACCTTGCACCATTGAGAGGTCAGACTTAAACCGTAACTCAGGAACCCGACGCATTTTTAATCGTCTTCCTAGTTGCTTGCGGATAAAGCCAGAAGAACTCTTCAACCCCTCTAGGCCAGCCTCTTGTTCACCACCATACATTGTAAAGTAGACGGTTGCATATTGAAGGTCACGGCTCATCTCAACATCAGTAATTGAGACCACACCACTTAAACGGGGGTCGTGAATCTCCCCACCTAATAGCATAAGGGCTATCTCTTTACGAATTAGGCCACTTGCTCGATTAGTTCGGACACTCATCAGAGTATATCCACGCGAAAGTCTACAACAACAGTCTGTCCGTCCAGTTCAATAAAATTCACTATTTTTCGCAATCTACTCTGTAACATCGTCGCATCATTACCAACAGCACTAAATCCTAAACATGCTGAACGGATAGTGTCTTGTTCAGCTACTTCGGCTGCGGCTACCTCAAATTTTTGTCTTACCTTGGCAAGAAGACCTTTGATAATGCCACGTTTTTGTTTGAGGGAACTAAGCCCACCAAGATCAAGAACTATCTCTAGCGTACCAACCTGCATCATTATAGATACCTAGTTGAAAAATCACCCAATCGTCTGTTTAATCTCTTCAACTTTATATGCTTCGATGATATCACCAGACTTAAGGTCACTGTATTTATCTAGACTGATACCACACTCCATACCTTCACGGACTTCTTTAACATCATCTTTGAAGCGTCGTAATGCCGAGATCTGTCCATCATAGATTACCACATCATCTCTGAAGACACGCATTTTGGATTTATTTGTCATGTTACCATCTGTTACCATACAACCAGCAACATTACCAACCTTGGTGATACGGAACACCTCACGTACTTCAGCATGACCCAACTGTACTTCACGCTCTTTAGGGTTAAGCTTACCTTCCATAGCCTTGGTAATATCGTCGATAAGATCGTAGATAACGGTATAAAAGCTTAAAGAGATCTTCTCACGTTTGGCCAAATCACGGGCTTTTGCATCGGCACGTACATTAAAGCCAAGAACCAATGCCCCTGAAGCTAAGGAAAGCATAACGTCAGACTCATTGATGCCACCAACACCGGTATGGATAACTTTAACCCGAATTTCTTCATGCTTGATCTTCATTAACGCATCAGAGACAGCCTCAACTGAACCACGAACGTCGCCTTTAATTACAACGTTAACCTCTGCCAATTCGCCTTCTTGAATCTGACCAAAGATATCATCCATTGTGGCAGGTGTTGTTTTAGCCCGCTCTTTCTCTTTTAATGTGCGCTGTCTAAAGCTAGCAATTTCACGGGCACGACGCTCGTCAGGTACGGTAATAAGCTCATCACCCGCTGCCGGAACACCAGATAGCCCGATAATTTCAATAGGAGTAGAAGGGCCAGCCTCGGTAACAGACTCGCCACGGTCGTTGATGAGGTTGCGAATTTTACCCCACTCCAGACCAACCACAAAAATATCTCCAACCCTTAACATACCGCTCTGTACCAAACAGGTTGCAACCGAACCACGCCCCCTGTCTAGCTTAGCCTCTACAATAGCTCCACGAGCAGTCTTGTTGGTATTAACCTGAAGGTTTAACATTTCTGCCTGAAGCAGCAACATCTCTTCAAGCTCGGTAACACCTTCTCCACTTTTAGCAGAAAGCTTACAAAAAATTGTATCTCCACCCCAATCTTCAGGAACCAATTCATGTTCGCTTAGCTGCTGCATTACCCGATCTGGGTTAGCTGCTGGCACATCCATTTTGTTAACCGCAACAACAATAGGCACACCTGCTGCCTTAGAGTGGTCAATGGCCTCAATTGTTTGTGGCATCACACCGTCATCAGCTGCAACTACCAAAATAACAATATCTGTCATCTTGGCCCCGCGAGAACGCATCGAGGTAAAAGCAGCATGTCCTGGTGTATCTATGAAGGTAATGGCAGAACCGTTAGCTAGTTTAACCTGATAAGCACCGATATGCTGGGTAATTCCACCAAACTCACGGGAGGTAACATCGGTTCTACGGATAGCATCAAGAAGTGAGGTTTTACCGTGATCAACATGACCCATAACAGTAACAACAGGAGAGCGCACTGTAAGCTGCTCCTCAGCATCCTCAGCCTCGGCTAGTTCAGCATCAATTGTGGCAGCCTCAGATACGATTTTTGGCTTATGTCCTAGCTCTTCAACCATCAATACTGCGGTATCTTGGTCTAATACCTCGTTGATAGTTACCATCATGCCTTGGGAGAAAAGTAGCTTAATAACCTCAGAAGCCTTAACAGCCATCCTGCTGGATAGTTCACCAACTGTAATAACCTCAGGAATAATAACTTCACGTACCACTGGCACTATTGGTGCTACTGGAACCTCCGGCTGTTTCTTGCCACGTGAAGACTTGCCACGACGTTTATTTTGTGGAGCCTGATTAGTATCAGCATTTTTGGTAACTGCGTTTTTGCCTTTGCGTTTTACCCTGGTCTTCAAGACTTTACGGGGTTGCCCTTCATCACCTTGTGAGGCGGCCTTGGCCTCTAAAACTTTTTTCTGTTCTCTAAGTTCCTCTAACTGAGAGAGACGCTTAGCAACCAAAGCCTCGGTCTTACTACGAGCAACCTCTTCACGCTGAGACTTGCTCATTTTTTTCTTTGGTTTTTTAGGCACAACAACTTCTTCAACTTGCTCTTCAACCACAACATCTTCTACTACTGCAACAGGTTCTTCAGGCTTGTCAGCTTCTTTAGGCTCTTCAGCTTTTGCCTCTATTTTATCAGTAGTGTCTTCTGCAACAGCAGCAGTGGCTTCTTCTACTTTAACATCCTCTTCAATTTTTTGGGTGTCAGCAGAAGCAGCGGGTTCTTCAACTTTAATGTCGTCATCAGGTTCGCTAGCTGCAACGGGTTCTTCAACCTCAATGACCGCAGGTTCTTCCACAACACTTTCAGCAGAAGCTGGGGGTTGTTCCTGGCTTGTTGCCTTTTCTTGGTTTGCAGATTCTTCTTTGGCTTCTTGCTCTTTCTCTGCCTCTTCTTTGGCTAAGAGAGCTGCCTCTTCTTTTGCTTTTAACTCTGCTTCGGCTTCAGCTTTCTTTTTTTCTTTAGCTTCTTTGCGCTCTTTAGCAATTCTTTCCACTTCTGCTTTGGCTGCAAGTTTTTGCTCTTCGATATAAGCCTTACGCTCTTCTGCACTCATCGGCTTCAAAACAGTCTGACGTTTTGAACGAATCGAAGAACCCGCTGGTCTCTTCTCAACAGATGCTGCTACAGCAGACCGTGCAGGAGTAGGATTCCATGTCTTACCCTCTTTACTTTCTTCCTGAGAGCGAAACAGCTTCTTTCGGCGTCTTTCAACAACCACATTTTTGCTGCGACCATGGGAAAGACTCTGCTTAATAGAACCATCTTCCACAGTCTTGCTTAACACGATGTTTTGAGGGGCTTTAAGTTTTAGTGTGCCACCGTCAGCCTTACTCTTTTTGGTATCGCTCAAAAGACAAATCTCCACCGGATAAAAACT
>JADGBW010000156.1 GCA_015231305.1 Magnetococcales bacterium
AAAATATAGTATATTATCACTAATTCTAATTTGATAAATCACACAAATATGTATTGTTTTGGGGGCAATATTTATGAGCGATACTCTTTTACATAACAGTATTATACACTAATGAAAGTGAATTTTGACAATAGATATACCTCAATATCCACAATTATTTCTTTGGTATTATTCTTAGTGATAATCATGATTGTGCCATCTTTTGGTTGGAGTGAAAGCTCCAAATTAGAGGCCAACCAACTATACTCTTCTCAAAAGCAGTCAGAGAAAGTAGAAGTCGTTGGAGAGGAGGAGGACTCCAACGAGATGGCTCGCCTGTTAAAAACAATCAAAAGGCATACGAATATCGCGACAAAATCCAGGATGAATGCTGACTATGTTCCCGGTATGGTGACGGTATATACCGGGGAAGAGTTGTTGGCTAGAGGTGTGGAAACCGTAGGAGAAACTATTGACTTTCTTAACGGTATAAAATCTCGGCTTATCAGGGCAAACTTTAACTCTTCCGCAGCTCGTGGACTGTTTTATAAGTGGATGCTTAACCATACTCCAGTTGATCTTCTCTCAAGCTCGCAGCAGATGGTTTTGATACAGATCCCCATATCTTTAGTAGAAAGAATAGAAATTATTCAGGGCCCAAGCTCTCAAATACATGGAAGTTATGCTTCTGGCGGTTTAGTACATGTTATAACTAAACAATCAGGAAACCAAGTTGCGATTGGTAGTAAGTTAAAACAACAATGGAGTGGAGCAGGTGTTGTAACAAAGAGCAATAAATCTGGATCACTGCACCTAAATTTGGCTGCGGCAGTTTGGCAAGATAGAGATCCTAACGCAGTGTCATCACTACCCATTACAAGAAGACAAGAACTAAATAGCTCTAACCTTACCTCTGTTTCTTCAGATCCAAGAGAATATAAAAGCCTGTTTTTCAACGCAGATATTTAAAACAAAACCCACTTGTCTGCTACTTATTTAACATTAAAGAATAAAACTCGCTATATCATGCCTAGTGCGGGGGGTGACTTAACTGATGAACTAGGTGGGGAACAGAAAAAAATTAATTTTGCCATGCGTCATGTTAGTGATGATAATCCTGAATTTCAGGCAGAATTTTATATTGGTTATAATAACCATGTTGCTGATGAGAGTTTTTTACACCCACAATTTGTAGCAGGAAATAGTAACTTAAACTCAAGTGATGTTGTTCGAGATTTTGATATTAAGGAAGATAATCTGAATTTAGGAGTTGATATAACAACGTCTCGTTGGGATGGTCATAAAATTATGGCTAGTGTGCAAGCCCTTAAAAACTGGATGGATTGGGATGCTAGAGGGGTTGCATTAACACCTGTACCTTCAAAGCAAAACCGTTTTCATTGGAGCACATCTCTTCAGGATGAGTTCACTTTAAATAATGGCACAATGGTAACCACTGGAATTCGCTATGATCATTATGATCAAAATGCAGGAGGTCATCTTTCACCACGTCTAGCATTTGCTCATCAATTATATCCAGAGCACCTGATAAAAGCTCAGTATTCTCACAATGTGCGCCCCTTATCCCGAGATGAGGCTGAAGCTGGTATAAGAACCCCCCAGTCTGCTGATACAGTTGAGTTTGGCTATATATATCGCTCACCAAAAGCAGTTGGCCGAGTTACATTGTTTCATGCATGGCATCATAATATCAATGGTGTTGCCAGTGGTGTTGATAATGACGGCACACTTCTAGGCCTAGAGGCCAACGGAGGTTATACCCTAAATAAATATCTAAAACTTGATACCCGTTTGAGCTGGAAAACTCCAAGGGGAGATGGAGTTATGAACCATGGGAAGTCAGTTTGGTTTTCAGATGTTGGCCTAAATATTATCCCAAAACAAGATTGGTGGCTTAATTTACGCCTAACTCACGAAGAAGACAGTACTGCCTATTCTACAACAACAAAGCTAACAGCCATAAAAAAGAATTTTCTTTATCCAAACCTAGAACTAAAAGGACGTATAAAAAAACCTGGTATTATTACAAGAAAAAGGCAATACAGGAGTGGCTTATGATGATCTGGATAGGTTATGGGGTATGGATCTTACCTATAAATTCTAATATAGTATTAAAATATTTCTGTATACTATAAGTAAACCTCACCCAAACACATCTGGTGAGCCAGACCCTACCCTTAACACATTTGGTGCACCACCTGTTAAATCAACTATTGTTGATGGGTTTTCTAGGAGGATTCCACCGTCTATTACCAGATCTACTCTTCCTTTGGTTTTTTCTACAATTATTTCTGGGTCACCTAGTATATCTTCTTCGGGCAGTCTGAATGAGGTAGATAGTAGGGGTTCGTCTAGTTCTTGTAGTAGGGCTAGGCAAATGGAGTGGTCGGGGATTCTTAGGCCTATGGTTTTGCGCTTTGGTAGAATAGATTTTGGTACATCTCTTGTTGAGTCGAGTATAAAGGTGTAAGGGCCGGGGAGGAACCTTTTTAGTAGGCGGTAGGTTTGGTTATCTACTCTTGCATATTTTGATATACCCGAAAGATCAGGAACTAATATGGATAGTTGATGGGAGTTTGGTAGACGCTTTATTTGCATAATGCGCTCTATTCCCTTGCGGTTGCTAATTTGACAGCCAAGACCATAGGTGGTGTCTGTTGGGAAAACGGCAACACCATTTTTTTTTATAATTTCAGCAGCCTGAGTTATTAAGCGTTTTTGTGGATTATCGGGATGTATGCGAAAAAATTGACTCATAACCTGATGTTCTTCTACCTAAGTTTATCATGGGTGGTTTATTGAAACATTTTGGTGCATTATCCTGCAATATGCAGTTGGAAATATGTACCTAATGCGATTTATTGTTTCGCCTAGCTTAACAGAAAAAAGTTCTTATCACCAATTAAAGTGACTTGTTTCTTTTTTATTACACTAGATAAACCAATATGTTAACATGGGTAATTATTCCCAATTTGCTTTAATTAAAAGAGTATTGCTCTACTTTCTTTACGTTAGCTAATATTCAAACTGAATTTTTGTAGTGGAGATTTCACATGGCTGTTTATCGATCCCGAACTTCAACCCACGGACGCAACATGGCTGGTGCTCGCTCTTTATGGCGAGCAACAGGCATGAAAGAGGATGACTTTGGCAAGCCTATTATTGCCGTTGTTAACTCTTTTACCCAGTTTGTACCAGGACATGTCCACCTGCGGGATATGGGTAAGTTAGTGGCGCGGCAAATTGAAACTGCTGGTGGTGTGGCAAAAGAGTTTAATACCATAGCTATTGATGACGGTATCGCCATGGGTCATGACGGTATGCTTTATTCTTTACCATCACGAGAGCTAATAGCCGATAGTGTTGAATATATGGTTAATGCTCACACTGCTGATGCCATGGTTTGTATATCTAACTGCGATAAAATAACGCCGGGCATGTTAATGGCTGCTTTGCGGCTGAATATACCCGCTGTTTTTGTCTCTGGTGGTCCTATGGAGGCAGGAAAAGTTATTCACGAAGATGGAAAAGTTGAAAAATTAGATTTAATTGATCCTATGATAGCTGCTGGGGATCAAAATGTTAGTGATGAAAGAATTGAGACTATGGAGCGGTCAGCTTGCCCAACTTGTGGCTCTTGCTCTGGTCTATTTACTGCAAACTCCATGAACTGTCTAGTGGAGGCCCTGGGGTTGGCACTGCCTGGTAACGGAACATTAGTTGCCACCCATGCAGATAGGCAGCTTCTTTTCCATAAAGCTGGACGTACAATTGTTGAATTAACAAAACGCTTTTATGAGCAGGATGACGCAACTGTTTTGCCTAGGTCTATTGCCACCTTTGAAGCATTTGAGAATGCCATGACTTTGGATATCGCCATGGGTGGATCTACAAACACAATTTTACACCTTTTGGCTGCTGCTCAAGAGGGTGAAGTTCCTTTTACCATGTCTGATATCGACCGTTTATCTCGTAAAGTACCTTGTCTTTGTAAGTTGGCCCCATCTACAAATAAATTTCATATGGAAGATGCGCATAGAGCAGGGGGGGTGCATAGTATCCTTGCTGAGCTAAAACGTGGTGGGTTGCTCCATACTAATTGTTATACTGTTCACTCTCCTACTATTGGTAATGCAATTGATAGTGAGGATATTATCAGTGATGATGAATTAAACGAAGAGGTTAGACAAAAATATCTTGCTGCTCCTGGTGGTGTACCAACAACTGTACCTTTTTGTCAATCGGCACGTTGGGAAGACTTAGATATTGACCGTACTGAAGGTTGTATACGCAACATAGAATCTGCCTACTCTAAAGATGGTGGTCTTGCTGTTTTATTTGGTAATATTGCTCGTGATGGTTGTGTGGTTAAAACTGCGGGTGTTGACGAATCTATCTGGAAGTTTTCTGGCCCTGCGCGAATTTTTAACAGCCAAGACTCTGCCTGCGCTGCAATTTTAGAAGATAAAATTCATGCTGGTGACGTGGTGTTGATTAGATATGAAGGCCCAATTGGTGGCCCTGGTATGCAGGAGATGCTTTACCCAACCAGCTATATAAAATCTAAAGGTCTTGGTAAAGCTTGTGCATTGATAACTGATGGGCGTTTTTCAGGTGGTACATCTGGTTTATCTATAGGCCATATATCCCCTGAAGCAGCAGAAGGCGGTGAAATTGCTTTAGTTAATGAGGGTGATATAATAGAGATAGATATTCCTAAACGTTCCATTAGGATGGCAGTATCTGATGAAGAGATTTCCCGAAGACGAGCTGCAATGAAGAGCTATACACCTACAGGACGGCATAGAGTGGTATCTAAAGCTTTACAAGCCTATGCTGCTTTGACTTCTTCTGCTGCAAAAGGTGCGGTTAGAGATCTTAGTCGCTTAAAGGGGTTAGGCCTTAATTCTGATTAAAACTTTTAAAAACTATTATTTTGTATTTGGGGGAGGTTATCTCCCCCAAATAGCAGAATATGTTTAAAGCTCTCAAAATCACAATGGAGTTTTAGATAGTTCTCCAGGAGTATCCATAACCAACAAAGGCACTGCATACCCTGGCAGAAGAAGGCGTATTTTGTCTATTAACTCCCGGCCTTTCTTGGCATCAACAAAAAAATGTGCTGCACCAGATACAGGATCTAACAAGTGAAGATAATATGGGGTAACCCTAGCCTCAATTAGTGTTTCACTAAGTGCAGTAAGAGTATCAACATTATCGTTTACACCTTTTAATAGCACAGATTGGTTATAAAGTGGTATTCCAGCTTCTACTATGGCTGTAAGAGTTGTTTTTACAGAGTCATCCATCTCTGCGGGATGGTTCATGTGTATCACCATTGTTACCACTAGAGGTAAGTTTTTAAGTCCTGTAATTAGCTCTAGGTTTACTCTCTTTGGGCTTGCTACTGGTGTTCTGGTATGGATACGCAAACGTTTAACATGAGGAATTGTAGAAAGCATGGTGGATATCTCAAGCAGCTTTTTACTGTTTAGCATTAATGGATCACCACCAGAATAGATAACCTCCTTAATAGAGATATCATTACGGATTATCTCAACAGCTTGGCTCCAATCATCTAAGGTACTAGGTATATTATTGCTTTTTATATGACGACGAAAACAGTAACGACAATGTATTGGGCAGGCTCCTGTTAGTTGTAAAATCACTCTGCCATGATACTTTTTTATAAGTCCTGGTGCTTGGTTATATATGCTCTCACTAAGAGGGTCAGTACTAAATCCTGGCTTTTTTTGTAGTTCGTGTTTAGTTGGTAAAATCTGTAGCAATAGTGGGTCTTCTGGGTTGTACCAACTAATGCGTTTGGCAAATTCATGGGTAAGCAGCAAGGGAAACTGCTTTTCTGCCTCTATAGAAAAGCTATTTAGAGTAGGCAATTTTTTTATATTGTCTGCTAGTTCAATATCTTTTTTAACAAATCCAATTGGCGGATTGTAACTCATAAGGTATAGTTCATCTTTTAATTAAGAGTTGTTTTTTGTGCTTTTAGCACTTTTTAAATTTAATAAGGATTGAAGGTAACATGCTTAACCACAATCAGTTACGTCAGGGAACCCGTGTTGAGATCGATAGCGTGCCATGGATTATTATCGATGCTCAGTTTGTTAAGCCTGGTAAAGGGCAAGCTTTTACCAAGATAAAAATTAAAAATTTAATTGATGGGCGGGTTATTGAGCGTACCTTCAAATCCAGTGATTCGGTCTCCAAAGCCGATGTTATGGATAAAACAATGCAATACCTCTACAGCGATGGAGAGTTTTGGCATTTTATGGACCCAGCAAGTTATGAACAAGTAGCCTTAACCGAAAAACAGGTTGGTACTACCACTCTCTGGCTACGTGAGCAAGAGAACTATGAGGTAACTCTCTGGAAAGATAAAGCCATAGCAGTAATTCCTCCGCCATTTGTTGTTTTAGATATTACTAAATGTGACCCAGGTATTAAAGGTGATACTGTTTCTGGTGCTAACAAGCCTGCTACACTAGAGACAGGGGCTGTTATTAAGGTTCCTCTTTTTGTCAATGAAGGCGAACGTGTAAGAGTAGACACCAGAACTGGCCAATATGTAGAAAGAGCAAAATAATAAATAACCCGGATATTTTTTTAATATCCGGGTTAATAGTAGGCCATATTTTTTAAGAAAGAGATCCTCGCGCCCACACAGGAAAAATATCGTGTGAC
The DNA here is from genome assembly GCA_015231305.1 of Magnetococcales bacterium. Lineage (GTDB taxonomy): Bacteria > Pseudomonadota > Magnetococcia > Magnetococcales > JADFYX01. The sequence continues at coordinate 6,703 of JADGBW010000156.1, forward strand.
AACCACCTCACCAACCTCTCTTTGGCAGCCATCTGCAACCCTAGATACCTTAAAGTCCCGTGCGCGTATTATAGCTAAAATACGAGAATTTTTTCAAAACAGGGGTGTGTTAGAGGTAACAACCCCTGTTTTGTTATCAACTGTTGCCCCAGAGAGATATCAAAACCCACCAGTTTGTCAAAATGGCTATCTACATTCATCACCAGAGACTGCAATGAAACGTCTTGTAGCAGCAGGTTATGGGTCAATTTTTCAAATTTGCCAAGTTTTTAGAGCTGATGAAGCAGGTAGAATGCACAACCCAGAATTTACCATGTTAGAGTGGTATAGACCTGAATGGAGCATAGACGAATTAATGCTTGAGGTAGGAGATTTAATGCAAGAGGTATTGCACTGTTCTTCACCAATTACGTTGACATTTAGGCAGGCATTCCAAAAATATGTCGGTATTGACCCTTTTTTATCACCTTTGGCAGATATGTTAGCAAAAGTTTCTACACCTCCACCTGATGGGTTAGACCGTAGTAGTTTGACCGATTTATTGTTGGTAGACCAATTAGAACCAGCCCTTAAAAAACAAGGAGGTAGCCTGTTTTTGGTGGACTATCCAGCATGGGATCCTGCCATGGCTGAAGTTGACCCTGGACCACCCAAAGTTGCAAAAAGATTTGAGATGTATGTAGATGGTGTAGAACTTGCGAATGGTTATCAAGAGTTGAGAGATGCTCATGAGCAAAACCAGCGATTTGAGAAGATTAACCAGCAGCGTCTGCAAGATGGTCAACAACCATTACCAGTTGATAACCATTTTTTAGATGCTTTATCAAGTGGTTTTCCCCGTTGTGCTGGAGTTGCTTTAGGGGTTGATCGTTTACTTATGCTAGCTTTGCAAAAAGAGAGAATTAACGATGTAATAGCATTTCCAAACGATAGAGCTTGATAATTAAAGTTGAAGAATAATAATTGATGATAATGGTACAATAGGAGTTAGAAATGGTTTTACTACACACACCAAAAGGCGAATTAGGGGCAATGGCCTCAGATTTTTCCTTAATGGGAGTGGATGACAAACAACACTCTTTAGCAGATTATAATAATTCTAAAGTGTTAGTTGTAATGTTTATTTGCAACCACTGCCCCTACGTGCAAGCCATTGAACAACGTCTTATTAAATTGGCTAGTGAGTTTACAATTACAGATGTAGCTTTTGTGGGTATTAATAGTAACGATACAGTGCGATATTCTGAAGATAATTTAGAAAATATGAAGAAACGCGCAGCTGAAAAAAATTATCCCTTCGACTATTTGATAGATGAAGACCAATCTGTAGCAAAAGCCTATGGAGCAGTTTGTACCCCAGATATTTATGTTTTTAATGAAAAGAGAGAGCTAACCTACAGAGGTAGGCTAGATGATAGCCCTCGTAATCCTTCAGCGGTAAAGAGTGAAGACCTTAAAAATGCAATCTTAGCTACACTTGCTGGTAATTCAGTGGCTTCACCCCAACATGCGTCTATGGGTTGTAGTATAAAGTGGAAAAGCAATAGTTAATTAAATTTCGTATAAATAATTAATTAATATTGTCTATGTTATATCAGGGGAAAATAAAATCACCAACAAGGTGGCTGTTATTTCCTCTGATATACTAGATAATTTTATTGATTTCTCAAATTACCCTACCATCTATCTTTTTTGTAAGTTAAAGCAAATTTCTCGTTTATCTGTTTGTCTCCTGTCGTAACAAACTTTCCCCAAAATCTGAAAACCTCCTCATTATATATAATATTTATAATTTAGATGATATCTATAGGTTTATGTAGATCTCTATTAATAAATAAAATACAAATTTTATATATTAATAA
>JADGBW010000157.1:0-4885 GCA_015231305.1 Magnetococcales bacterium
CGTTTATAATTTGCCATATCACGGACTGATCAAAATAATGTAGAGAGATGATATCCCTAAAAAAAGCCCCATAATGGGCCGACCCCAACGGTTATACTCACGAAAATCCAACCTTCTGTTTTGAGGAATATTTCTCAATACTTCAGGGTTCTGCTTAATATGCTCATCCATCTGACTGGTTGCAATAGAACCAGCTGTTGCCCCAGTTAAGCTGGCAGAAGAACCAGCCAAGACACCAAGAGACAACGCCCACCAAACTGCATCCCCAGGAATAAAACCACTCAGTTCATTTGCCACTGGAATAAAAAAAGCAGTAGCAGGGCCAGCATTTAAGAAAGGGGTAACTAGACCTGAGATCCACAACAGGGCAAGAAGTTCAAAAAGAGGTTTACCCCCACTTACTTGATTTATAAGCCATGAGATACTATCAAGCACTCCTGCTGCTTGCAGACCACCGACCATAATAAAAAGCCCTATAAAAAAAAGTATATCTCCACTTCCTGTCACCACAAAAAGTTCTTTTTTTTGAAAACCAGCCATAGCTAATAGTACAAAACCTGACAACAAGGCTATAACAGCTGGTGGAATTGCCAATAACTCTGCAAGCAAAAATCCACCCAAAGTTAAAAACAGTGCAACAGTGCCCAGTCGCACTAGTGATCTATCAACCTGTATTTCAGCCAATATACCAGTGTTAGAGAATAGGTCTACAGAATTATCTCCACCACTTTTTCTTAAGTTTGTACCTGCAAAAATCTCTTTGCGCCTACTCTGAAAATATAACAGTGTCACAGCTAAAAGAATTAAAGTCGGTACCATCATACCGCCAATAAAATCTAAAAAATGCAAATCACCAGCAGTAGAAATTATCATGTTGGGAAAATCCCCAATCATGGTTGATGCTCCACCAAGGTTAGAAGCAACAATTTGGGCAATTACCACTGGTACTGGATTAATCGCAGCCCTTTTACATAGTTTTAAGGTAACAGGCAAAATTACCACCATGGTGGCAAGGTTATTCACAAACAAAGAGAAAAAATAGGTTATCAAAGAGAACAGCACCAAAATAAGCCAGCCGTCTCCCCGTGAATATATAGCCACTCTCTCGGCTAAAACTTGGAAATATCCAGATTTTGCCAAAGTAGATGATATGAGCGTCAAACCAAAAATTAGTGCCAGTGTTTCAAAATAAATCGACTGCCAAGCCATTTTTAAAGTATAAAAATCTAATAATACTCCAAACACAACAAACAGGGTTCCACCAACTAATACTATTATTCTTCGGTCATATTTTCCTAAAAACATGAGCCAAAAAATTGTAACAAATAGCAAAACTGCTAATGTTGGGATCAACATTAAACCAGACCCTTGTCTGTTTCCTCTTCTTCATCACTACCTGATAATTGTAAAATTTCCTGTTTCAGCTCTACCATCTCTGGTACAGAACCAGGAAGGGCAACAAAATGGACACCAATATCTCCCACATGGGGAATATTGGCTGCCAATTGCTCCTCAACCCGACGACTTATAACCTTAGCTGAACCAATTGAAAGCTCAGGGTTAACACTAACTGTCATGTCGATCCACAACTCTTGCCCAACAAGTCTAGTGCGGACCTGTTCTACTGTCTCCACCCCTGAACACTCACTAGCAACATTTTTAATTTTTATAACTGTCTCTTTTGGTGCTGAAGTATCCATCAAACCTTTAAAGGCATTCCAAAACACGTCACTTCCTAAATAAATAAGGTGTAACGCTTCACCCAAAGCAACAACTGTATCCAACCATGGCATATTCAAATAGTGAGAGCCAATAATACCAAAAGCCACAGCTAGTGAAGAGAGACTATCAGCAAAATGATGAGTTGAAAGGATACCAACAACCGGACTGTTGATCTCTACCGAGACACAGCGGGTATATTTGTACATGAACAGGTTAACAGCAACAGACAAAAGTGCAGTCCAAAGAGCTATTAGATGAGGAGCAGTATGCATCCCTTCCAATAGTGTTTCAGCAGAATAGAAAAACAGGATACCTGTTAAGACCAGAAGTATAAGACTAACGACCAGAGCGAGAATAAACTCAATTTTACCATGACCAAATGGATGTTCTTGGTCAATAGGCTGTTTAGATATTTTTAACCCAACAATAATAATTAGTGAGGTAATAACATCTTTAGCAGAATATAAAGAGTCGGCAACTAGAGCATGAGAGCCAGAGATAACCCCCACAAATAACTTTAATGTTGACAACGCCAGATTAGCCATTAAGCCAATCCAACCTACTGTCTCATTACAGACGACGCACTGAGAATACCTCATAATAAAAAACTAAGTTCCAACGGCTAAGGTTAATAGTAGGTTAAGTTTAACTTAATAAAATAAACAGATTAAATACAAGTCAGTAGTAGCAAGCTACAAAAAATATATATAACTAATAAGAGGTCTAATAGTCAAAATCATCGTCACTTTTTTTATCGCTGCTTTTTACGATAATAGTGAAAATTGCCAAAGCAAAACCACTAACAAACGCACCAGCAATAGCCAAAATCATTGGCATATCTACTGGCTCGCCGAAGACAAAACGGACCTCTACCTCATGCATATTTTGGGAGGCAAAAATCAGCAAAAAGATAGCGAAAATCAGGGATAAAATGAGCCTAAACACTCCTAACCTCCTATACTTTCCACGTATTCAACCTCCAAAAAAAATAAATTGTTAAGTTAAAGCTTAGTAGCCAAGTTACCAACAATTGGTAATTTCCATGCTTTTCCTAAAAGAATAGAAATTAGACCAGCAACCGATAATAAAAAACAGATCAAGCTAGATGTCTGGAAAAAAATACGACCAATAACTGGTATAGCCAAACTGAATACTGCTAGTACTTCCCAAATCCATAAAACTAAGCCCTGACGAGCATGGAATCCGACATAGGGATCACGACCATTTATAACTAATGGTACTAGGGCCAAAATACCTAAATAACTCATTGCAGCCATTACTTGCGACCCAACACCAGCCTCTCTTCTTACTGTATCTGGGGATTCCATTCAACTCTCCTTAACTTTAAGTGTATATCTTTTTTAAAAAATCTTCAAAAAAACTATGTTACTACTCTCCAATTACATCACCGACTTGGGTCCAATAGTCAGGTGGTAATTCAGTGGCTAGTTTAAGCGCACCTGATGCCCCCGCAAAATCTGGGTCATCAACATTAATTATGTTGACACTGCCATAACCAGTCAAATGCTCCAGCAGGGCTGTGCGCAGTCCTGCAATTTGACCTCCGCCACCAGCAAGAATAATATTTTGCAGAGCCTCTTCTTGGTCTTCAGGGTCAAAAACTGTAACCAACTGTTCAACATTTTCTAAAATATCTGGCAGAATTGTCTCACATGCAAACTGCACCTCTTGGGTAACATCAAATGCCTTTGGTCTACCACCAGCACGAAGGTTAACTATCACGTCCGCAGGTGGACTTCCAACAAAGCCGTACTGTTCTTTAATTTTTTTAGCAACTATTGGTGTTATCTGCACTTCAGGATACGCTTCTGCAATTGCATCTGTAAGTATATCGTCAATATGATTGCCAGCTTTTAGAAGTGTAACCTGATCGTCTGGAGAAGGAACTGTACCCTTCATAGCGCATATATCAATTGTACCAGCACCAATATCGATAATAATTGTATTGGTTAAACAGTTAAGACCGTAAGCAACCATAAATGGCTCAGAAACTACCATGGATAGATCTAGCAGTTCATCAGCAATTTTTAAAAGCTGGTTTTTATTGGTAACAGACGCTCGCGCCGGAACCCCAATTATGCCACAAACCCGTCCACGATCTTTCTTGTCGACCTGAGAAATGGCATATTCTAACAACTCTCTAGCAGCTTGAGTGTCTCTTTCGCTAGACTCTTTAAGCACACCGTCTTCAAGGGGATAGTGGAGGTTCATATAAGACCTTTTTTCTAAAGCCTCTTCACCAACTACCTTGGTATCATTTAATAGCCTGACTCCAATTATATCTTTTGGATAACCAACTACAGAACGAATTAGTGAACTCTCTCCATGGTTTGACATTATAGCAGTTTGGGATGTTCCCAAATCAATACCCAAAAAAAGTGGCTTGTCGCCGTGTTTAACTATTGACATTATCAACCCTCACCACAAATATAAAATTTAACTATAGTAACAATAAAAACAAACAATTTTAAGACTTAGCAGTAGATTTATCGTCTAATAATATTGTCTCTTTAGTCTCTTTAGCTTCTTGGCTTTTGCTTGAACCTTTAAAGACATCATTGACATTATCAGCAATGCAAACCGCTGTACCACCAAGGCAACCAAATGTACCAACCACAATATCTACACTGCCCTGCACAACCTTGTTCAAACCATCTACAACAGATTTAGCCCCTTGGGGTATTTTATCTGCAATTTTATCTCTAATTCTAGCATTTTTGCTTTGAGGTTTCTTTTTAGATGTATTTGATGTTTTAGTAGACGTTTTTTTATTTCCAGCAGTTATTTTACCAATGCCTTTTTCTACTGCTGCTTGGGTATTTTTTCCACCATTAACAATAGTACCAACCATATCACCAAGTGCTGTTACAATGCCATTTCCTAAAGACTCAACCTCAACCTGTTTTTGAATAACTTGGAGAGATTTATTTGAAGCAACAGGAGCAGTATCGCTCTTTTTTGTAGTTTTACGTGGAGATTTTTTTGTTGTAGTCGTTCTTTTATTAGATACGGCAACTGCTGTACTGGCTTTGGCTGCTGTAGTTGTTTTAGCTTTTCTTGCAGTAGTTGTGGTAGATTTTCTAGATGATTTTTTTGCAGCAGCTTTTTTAGCAGCAGCAGCTTTCTTGGCAGCAGCAGCTTT
>JADGBW010000157.1:5101-8547 GCA_015231305.1 Magnetococcales bacterium
TCTTGGCAGCAGCAGCTTTCTTGGCAGCAGCAGCTTTCTTGGCAGCAGCAGCTTTCTTGGCAGCAGCAGCTTTTTTAGCAGCAGCAGCTTTTTTGGCAGCAGTGGATGCGGTGGTTCTCCGTACAGCTGTAGTTTTTGCTGCGGTAGATTTACTCTGACCTGTTGCTGCTGTATTTTCCTTGGTTACTCCAGCATCATCTTTAGTGGTCTCAGCCATCGTTCAAACCCCCATCCTAAATTATTTGTATATCATGAAATATTTGGGTTTTAAAACCCATTAAAGTTTATTGCAAAACCGTAAACATGCGCTGTCCTCTGCGCTCTACTTCCATTAAAACTCCAGTCTTTCCGGTTGCAGACTTAATAGCTTTATCTAACCTACCTGCTGTATCAACTTGTTTGCTATTGATAGCCAAAATAATATCACCAGGTTTTATTCCAGCTAACTGTGCAGACGATCCAACATCAACATCTGCAACTAAAGCACCAGCACTTCTTGTTGCCATTCGGCCCGGTTGGTTTGGTACAACCTTAGCCTTAACAGGGCTCATCTCCATCCCCATCCACTCAAACTCAGTTAATACTGGCCCTGCTACCCCAGCCCTTTTTTGCGGTGTATTTGCTCTGCCTTGCTGTCCTTGAACAAAAGGTTGTGATTGCATATTTTGTAAATTAAAGTTTTGCCTTGGCATATTCTGTTGTGTATTTGGTCCTGCAAAGCTTTGCTGTGGTTGTGGTTGAATCATGGCTACAGGTTGAGCACCTGCTGACTGGGAGATAAGTGTAATATCTTGTCTTCTACCATTACGAACTATAGAAACCCTGACACTTTCACCACCATTAAATCCACCCATTATTATATCAAATTGTTCAATAGAGACTATACGCTGACCATCGACTTTAAATATAATATCATCTAGTTGTAGCCCAGCTTGGTTAAATGGAGTTTCTGGTTCAACAGCAGCAACCAAAACACCACCGGGAACAGGAGACTGCAAACGCTTTGCACTATCCTGATCCAAAGGTTTTAAAATAGCCCCCATGCGATTTAAAACACCAACATTGTTGGCAGCAGGTAGACCAATAGCACCACCGGGGGAAAATCCAAACTGACTAAAAGCTTCTCGTCCTCTGTGTCCCTTTGGGCCCATACCAAAATTTACTGCTTGTGGACCAGGAAGAATATCATGACAAGTTTCACATGGACCCCTATCACCATGAGGCATTGGAGCATTGGCTTGAATAGGTGGAGCATTTTTAGCAGCAACTGTTAAAATTGGCTGGTTGCCAGGAAGTATCTTATGACAAGATTCACACGGCCCCCTATCTTCATGGGGCATTATAGCATTTGCTGAAATTGGTGGGGCTTTAACTCGTCTTGCAACAGGCATTGCAGCCATCTGTTGCCCAAAAAGATCAGGTGTGACACGAGGAAGACGAATCAGCTCTTCCATAAATTCCTTTGCCATGTTGATAGGAACAGCAAAGCCTACCCCAGCAAAAGCACTAGTGGTGGTATATATTGCAGTGTTAACCGCAATAACATTACCCTCACTATTTACCAAAGGCCCACCGGAATTACCTCTGTTAATAGCAGCATCAGTTTGCAATAGTTTTTTGTGTATTGTACCACCAATATTAACTACCTTGTCTTTACCGGAAACAATACCTTTGCTAACGGTTTGATCAAGACCAAAAGGACTTCCAATTGCAATGACAGAATCACCAACTTGGGTTAATTCACTGTTACCAAGAGCAGCAGGAACAAGAGGTCTGATAGGTGTGACTTTAAGGAGTGCTAAATCTTTCATCTCATCACGCCCAATAACATCGGCATGATACCTTTTTGTTCCTAAAGCATTAAAAACAGTTACGTTTATATGACGAGCATTTTCAACCACATGATAGTTGGTAAGAATGTAACCCTCTGGGGTAATAATAATACCAGAACCTATGCTCTCCTGTGCGATACCGCTAAATGGTCTTGCAAACTTTAGCCCTGGCTGTTTATTTGGGATTATTGGCTCAGCATTTTTGGCAGTTGTTGCACTAACATTTACCACACTTGGCATCATAGAGCGTGCAACAGCAGAAAATGGATTGTTATTTCCAGCTTGTGCAACTACTGGCTGAGCAGGAAGTGTAGGGGTTTTATTAATTCTAGCTTGTTTAGAAGGAGCAGGATTAATAGGAGCAGGGTTAATACGATTAGATTTAGCAAGAGCAGCATTTCTTTTTTGGTTTTTAGCAGCTGTTATAATGCTCCTATTCTCCATAGACCTTTTGCCATCTTCATAATATTCAACGTACCAATAGCTACCGATCATAACCAAAACAGCAGTTACGCCGACTAAATAGAGATATTTATGATAAACCTTGCCGCAGAAATCAGAATTGGACATTATGAAACCTTATTTTTCCAATGAGATAGCATCATCCTGAAACTCTCCAGGCCCATTGTAATCTGCACCATCATCATATTCTTTATCACGCATCTTGGTTACCCCAGCACCAAGTGCCACCAACCCTAGCAGTATCAGAACTATAGGGACTATACCCCTTAGAATTTCAACTATAGACCACCACCAGACAGAAGCGCCCCATAAACCTAGCGCAAGCGCCACCAACCCAAATATTATGTTGGCCATTTATTGAATCCCTTTTAAAATCAAATTTTTCATACAGAACTTTAATTACCTGTCAATTTTATAGTATTAACGTACTTTAAAAATAAATATAGCTGTCTAGGTATACACTATTGTAGTGGTAGTCTGAAAAGAAAAACTTCTTACAAAACCAATTTTTTTAACAGCATTATCTAGAATTATAGCTCAATTTCCTTTTTAGCAGACACATATCTTAGCACCAACAGACCATATAACATTATGATAAAGTTAGCTATTCCAGTAAAAATAAATGGGGCTGTGGGGCTAATCCAATCAAAAAGAAACCCTCCAATTTGCAGAAAAAATATTATTCCAATACAACCCACTGTGTTAAAGGCTCCCATCACTGAGCCTCGAATTTTATCAGGTGCGATATCAAGTGCCAATGTTTGTGGAGCTAAAAGACAACCGGCCTGCCCCATACCTACTAATATTGCTGGTAGCATAATCCACCAACTCATAGGATTATTTATTAAACCAATAGCAGTGAAACCAACACCAGATAACATTAAACCTGCAATCAGTGAAGATACTCTACCAAACCGTACTATAGCCCAACCCCATATAGGAATTGTAACCAAGACAACCAGACCAATAAAACCGATAACTACCCCTGCTCTACCAGCTGCTTGGGCATGGCTAACTTCGGGCAGCAGGTCAGAGTAGTATATAAACCAAGTCATCAAAAAAAGACCAACGATAACCATGTCGTTGCGAGATGAAAAAGCAGCCATAAAACTTAAGCGTAACCTTTTCTCTTTTTTTAGAAGTTGTTTAACC
>JADGBW010000158.1 GCA_015231305.1 Magnetococcales bacterium
TGCGTGCTTATCTTAATGGTTATGAGACAGATATTGAGCAAAAGTGGGATTTGCAAAATTTAATTATTGAGCTATTAAGCTATACCGAGAAATATATTCAAGATAAAGAGAGCACAATGGAGGGAGCTGATGATGCTCAGCTTGCAAAGTTTAGAAGTTTCAACGAGGAATTTAGTGCTGACATTATTGCTTTCAATAAAAGAGCTGTAGCACAGTCAGGCTCAGAAGATAAGCTTGTATTGTTGGATGATGTTCAGAAGTTTATCGGGAATTGGCTGCTACAGAATCTTATGAGAGATGAGGATAGTTTTACAGAATACTTTAAGGAAAAAGATGTTGCAGCAGTTGCAAAACCTTCAGAAAATAAACCTGTAGAGTCTGCGCCTGTAATAGTAGATCAAGATGAAGAAGAGCCTGCGCCTGTAATAGCAGATCAAGTTGAAAAAGAGCTAGAAAAAGTTGCAACACAAATTGAAGAACCTAATAAAATAGAGCCACAAGTTGTAGAAAACGAGTCTGAAGATATCGAGAGCACCAAACCTGCTGCTATTGAGCCTGAAACTTTAGAACAAGAAACAACAAAGCCTGATAGTGAAAAGCAAGAGACTAAAGAACCTGATAGCGAAGAGCTGCAAGCTCCTGAGATAGTTAATTTAAAAGAAGAGAGTAATCAGCCAGAAGCACCAGAGCAAAACAATGTTGATATAGAAGAAGCACAACCTATAGAGCCAGATAGCTCCAAGGTAGATAGTGATGCTCATTGGGATGACTTTGAAGAAGAAAGTGTAGATACTAAACCCAAAGAAGCAGATATTGCTGAATTGAATGATCTTGAACCAGAGCCTGAAGATCTTGTTGGTGAAATAACTACATCTAAAGATAACGATAACTGGGAATGGGAGCAAAAGCTTTTAGCCGAACAAGCCCTTGATGACCAAAACAAAGTTATAGATAAGCCTGCTCCTCTCCCTGAACCAGAAAGCAGAAATAATAATGTGTTTATTGGGGTAGTGATAGTTTCTCTATTGGGTGCTGGTTATCTGTTATGGCAGCCATCTAATGAAGTAAAAAAAGTAGATAAAATAGAGACTCAGCCTAAACAGACTCTTGCTAAAGAGGTGATTAAAAAGCCTGACACTGCTATGGATATGCAAAAGGATGAAGATGTTACAGTTGTAAACCTAGCCCCTAAAGAAATATTAACTAAACTAACCGATATAAAACCAGAACCGCAAAAACAGGTAGTTGATAATAGAAAAGTTCAAGATATTACTGAGCCACAGCCAGTTATACAAAAAGAAAAACCAGTTATTTTACCAACTGCTAAAAAAGAAATAATAAATACTGCAATTTCACAATCTACATCTATTCCTATGAATTTTGACTCCGAAGGTATTCCTCGTGGTCCGGATCCTGAGTATAAAAAAGGGTATTTTATATCCATGGGCTGTTTTTCTAAAAAGCTGTTTGCAGTAGGTCAAGTAAAAAGGGTTATGAAACTATCTTTGCCTGTTTATATGAAAAGTATACGTGGTGATACATTGCATTGTGTGTTCGGCGGACCTTTTGCAACTAAAAGTTCTGCTCAAGAAGCAGCAGAACTATCGCACAAAGAGGCCAATGTAGAAAATACTACTATCAAATCTTATTAAATAAACAACATTGCATAAACTAAAAACGGCAGTTGCAAGTTTCCGCTTGCAACTGCCGTTTTAGTTTATACTTAAAAACGGTAATTTATATTATTTACATTCAACTGCAATTTTTTATATTTATGTTAGGCAATTGTAAAAGACCGTTCCATACACTCACCTATATTAACTTTTTTAAAAGTCACTAGGGGTGAGAATAGTATAATCTATTGATTTATATGCTATACATGTATTGTGGTAGTCTATTATATTAACCCTGTCAATAATTCTAGATCCGGCAGTTGTCGCCACGCACCTGACGCAAGCCATTGATTCACCTGGCATATTTGGGGAAAATCTTATCACCAACAAGGTGACTGCGATTTCCCCAAATACACCAGATAAACCAATATCTTACGCCATGCACGCACCGCCAACTGCCGAATCTAGGATAATACATAAGCATAAATATATTGAGTGGGTAGGTGAGCAAAATGATGCAATCGAATAGCAGAGATATCCCTGAAATAGATACAAAAATCCTGCAACACTCCAAAGTTGGTATTGCAACCCAATCTAAACTTGAAAAACTTGTTGAGTTGGGAATTGCAATTTCTAAGGAAAAAGATCACCACGTTTTATTAAAGCAGATATTATTTGGTGGTCAAAAGTTAGCTAATGCTGAAGCGGCAACTCTCTATACCCGCACTGACGATGAAGAGCTTCGCTTTGCTATCCGTTCTATGGACGATACCCTCCCAAGCTTTACTATTCCACTTTACGATAAAGATAGTGGCAAACCACGTCATCAGAACATATCTACCCATGTTGCCCTAACTGGAGAAACTGTTCGTATTAGTGATATCTATAACGAAAATCACGGTTTTGATATTTCTGGTACACGGGCTTTTGATGAATCAACTGGATATCGCACTGTATCTATGCTAACTGTGCCTCTCTCCCCTAGAGATGGTCAAATTATTGGGGTATTACAACTTATAAATGCAAAAGATCCTGTAAGTGGTGAAATAGTACCTTTTACAGAGGAGATGGCTTCATTTTGTAAGGCTTTAAGTTCACAGGCAGCTGTAGCTCTAGAAAACCAAAAACTTATTGTTGCTCAAAGAGAGTTGATGGACTCTATTGTGCAAGTAATAGCTAGCGCAATTGATGCGAAGTCTGCATATACTGGTGGACACTGTGAGCGGGTTCCGCTTTTAGTAGAACAGCTAGCAAAAGCAGCACACGATAGCAACGAAAAACCTTTTAATGATTTTAAAATGGTTGATGATGAAGCCTGGCGAGAGTTGTTGTTGGCAGCTTGGCTACACGATTGCGGTAAGGTCACAACCCCAGAACATATTGTTGATAAAGCAACCAAACTTGAAACCATAAATAATAGGATCCATGAAATAAGAATGCGTTTCGAAGTTTTACGGCGTGATGCTGAAATTGACTATCTAAAGGGGGTTATAGCTGGAGATAAAAATTTCACTCATGACAAACTAAAAAAAAGATGGCAGTGGTTGGATGAAGCGTTTGCTTTTGTTAGTAAATGCAACATAGGTGGGGAGTTTATGTCTCAAGATAAAATTGATAGGTTAAAGGAAATTTCTAAAGAGAGTTGGCTACGGCATTTTGATGATCAATTGGGTTTGTCTGAAATGGAACAAAAACGTTTAAAAGAGTGCCCAACAGCACCTTTACCGCATGTTGAACAACTGCTTGCAGATAAAGCTGAACATTTAATTAATTGGCCAGTAGGCTTTAGACAATATGTGGAGCAGGGTAGTAAAAAAGATTTTAACATGAAAATTCCAGAGTATATGTCCAACCAGGGAGAGTTACACAACCTCTCTATAAGCCGGGGAACCTTAACCACTGAAGACCGTTTTCGTATTAATGACCACGTTATACAGACTATTTTAATGTTAAAACAGCTACCGAACACCAAAGGTTTAAATAACCTTGTAGAGTTTGCCGGTGGGCATCATGAGGCGATGAATGGTTTGGGTTATCCAAAAGGGTTAAAAGGGGAGCAGATGAGTTTACCAGCTCGTATGTTGGCGATTGCTGACATTTTTGAGGCGCTCACAGCTTCTGACCGCCCCTATAAAAAAGCAAAAACACTTAGTGAAGCAGTTCGTATTATGTCATTTATGCAGAAGGATGGCCATATAGACCCAAATCTTTTTCAGCTATTCTTATCTAGTGGTATATATCTTAAGTATGCAAACACTTATTTACGCCCTGACCAGATAGATGAAGTAGATGTAGATAGCTACCTTAATTAACTATTTGGTATATTTAAAAAGCTTTTTAGCAAGCCAGGTGTTTTTGGGTTTTTTAATGCCATAATTGTCACATTTAGCACATGTATTTGGTATAGCGTGACGTTCTCCTTTTATTAGCTTTTCCCTGTAGTGTTGAAATTTTGCTCCTCGCCACACATCCATTACTGACTCATCAATAACATTTCCAACATCTTCAACAAATAATACATCGTTACAACAAAGTGCAACCCGACCATTGGCTGTTATAATAAATTGTGTCCAGGGAAACTGACAAAAACCACGGGGTTTTGGGGTGGGTTCTTTTTTGTTTGGAGATGTTCCTGCTCGGCTAGTTAATATGTTGCTTACTTCTCGGCGAACTATTTTGTAAATAAAAAGAGGGTTTTTGCTTGCTAGTTTTGGCTCAATACCGTTTATAGTAAGTTCATCTTGTGAAAAATATTTTGGTAATATAGATGTTGCAATCTCTAAAAAAGCTTTTGGAAGCTCAGTATTGAGGTCATCGTGGTAATGATTAATTATTAGCTCATTAACACCTACTTGAATCAATTTTTCCGCTTTTTTTAATGATAGAGCTTTCCCATTTGTTAATATTTGGATTCTATTTTGGGGAAATATCTCTTTAGCAACGGCGATAAATTCTGCAAGGTCTTTAAAAATTAGTGGGTCACTGTTGTTATGGTATGCTATGCGTCCTTGAAAGTTAATATCCCTCAACTCTTGCAATACTTTTTTGTGCAACTCAGGAGACATTACTTCATCTTTGCGGGGGTCTGTTTTTACTGCTGCCAAGCAGAAAGCACACTCACCGTTACAGCGAGTGCGTACTTCAAAAAAAACAGTATCGAATAGGGGGGGGTCTATTACAGTAATAGCCTTTTGTTCTATAATGGGCTTATAAACAAAAGTATTTTGTAATTGACGCAATATCCATGATGACATTGTTGAGTTTCCCTATTTTTCCATAGTTCTAATCAAGCTTAAAGCTTTGGCAACTTTTTTAGGATCTTTTTGATACTGTTCAGAAAAAATTGCAAAAAGTCTACCCATAGGATCAATCAAGAATAAAGCTGCGGTATGGTCTACTGCATAATCTCCATTTTCATCAACCTCTTCGGATAGTTGATAGTGGGCCCATACCTGTTTGGTTAGAGCGTCAATCTCTTTTTTACTTCCTGTTGCACCTATAAATTTTTCGTGAAAATAAGGGGTATATTCTTTTAATAGTTCTGGTGTGTCACGTTTTGGGTCCACTGATATAAAGGTGGCCTGTGTGCGCTGAAGTTTTCCAGGTTGTTCTTTTAGCTCTTCAAATACCTCTGCCAAAAAGCTTAATGAAGTAGGGCAAACATCAGGGCAGTGGGTGTAGCCAAAAAAGATAAAGGTCCAGTTATCTTTTAACTTAGAAAGGTTATAATTATCACCATTTTGGTCTATGAGATTAAATGGTGTAAGTGGTTTTGCTTCTGGTAACAAAATTCCCCTAAGCTCGGTTGGTATTAATAGCTCTGGGTTAACTGGTCTATTAAGCCACAAATACACAGACATTGTTATTCCAGCTACTAATAAAATACCCTGGATTATTAATGTTATTGATCTGCTTTTTTTATCTTTCACAACTATTTTTTTTCCTGTTTTAAGAGCCATCTAATAGCTAAAATAGTTAAACCGACGTTCCAGATAATTCCCACTATCCAAAATGTTTGGTTCTCCATATATTCTACTCCAATATAGTATTAAATTGATGAACCTATAGCATTTTTCATAAACAAACTAGCCATAGTCAATTTGTTGTACCTTAACTGAAGGGTCTAGCTTGTTAACTTTTTGGTATTCACTAGATATGTAAACAAGCTTACTCCTGCATGTTTGGGTAGCTTAATATCGTAACATCTTAGCAATAAGTAGTTAAAAAAAATTTATTTTTCTTACCTTTACTTGTTATGCACTTTTTATTTTTTTCACAATCCACAAATAGGCTAACACTCCAACGGTTAGATTTGCTAGGGAAATGGCAGTAAAAACCCCTTTGATTCCCCAAACAGTGTTAGCAAGCCATGCCAAAGGTAGAGATAAAAAAAAGGTTCTGCCCAATGCAAGCATTGTTGCATTTAAGGGGCTTCCTAGTGCGTAAAACCCAGCACTAGCCGTATAAATTATTCCTGCTGCTGCGTAGCTTATAGGTACAATGGTCAAATAAAGTGTAGTATATGCAATTATTTGAGGGTCAGGGTTTATCTGCTTGGTAATTAACTCACCTGCTAACCATAATAAAAGCGAGCTAAACCCTCCCCAAGCCAAAGCAAATATTGTGGTAAGTTTTATAGCCTCCTGTAGCCTATCATATTTTTTAGCACCAAAATTCTGCCCCATAAAAGGACCAAGGCTAGCAGATAGTGCAACAAATGGGATAAGAAAAAACATCTCTATACGTGATGCTACACCAAAGGCAGCAACGGCACTGCTGCCATATTGTGCTATTATCATGGTTATAAACCCTGCTGCTATTGGCAAAATAATGTTGGTTCCTGCTGTTGGCAGGCCGATATAAAGAATTTTTTTCCACGATATAATAAGTTGGGCGGGGTTTATCTTTGATATATCTATAAGTTTTAAACGATAATGGAGAACATACCCTGAAGCAAGAAAAGTTAATGCTCTAGAGATAAGTGAAGCCCAAGCTGCCCCCTCTAGACCAAGACGGGGAAACCCCAATAAACCAAATATTAACAGAGGGTCCAAAATTACATTACTTAGGGCTGCTACTGTCATTATAAGGCTGGGTATTCTAGATTCTCCCGTGGCTCTAATAATGCTGTTACCAACCATGGGTACAACCAGAAATATCATACCACCATACCATATCTCCATATATTGATGAATCATGGGGATTAGGGTTAAGTCAGCCCCTAAAGCCAAAAATAGAGGGTCAATTGTTGCTAAACCTATTGCTACAAAAATTATAACAATTACAAGAGCTAAAATAAGGCTGTGGGTAGCATAATGGCGAACATCTTCATTGTTGCCACTGCCAATAGATCGTGAAATAACAGAAAGCGCACCAACACCTAACCCCATGGCAATGCTTGCTGTTGCCGTGACAACTGGAAATGTAAAGCTAATTGCTGCTAGTTCTTTTGAACCAAATAGCCCAATAAAAAAAGTATCCACAAGAAAAAAAGAGAGGACCATAAAAACACCCCATATCATGGGGATAGTATGTTGGATCAAACTTGTTAAAACATCTCCTTGGGTAAGGTTTTTACGGGACATAAATACTATATTCCTTAGCGACTAATGTATCATCGTCAATTGACGATCTTCTATTCTCTGTGGTTTTATCTGTAGCTTACCTGAGTTCAGGATACATTAGAAAGGATTGATACCTTGGAAGCATCACACCAAAAACAAATTGCCGTATGGTTGTTTATCTGTTGTTTCATGGTTGCCGGAATGGTGGTCATAGGAGGCTTGACCCGTTTGACTGGTTCTGGCTTGTCCATGGTTACTTGGTCGCCAATTCTTGGTTGGTTTCCACCTATGAACCAAGAAGAGTGGTTGACTGTTTTTTCTCATTACCAAAAATCTCCTGAGTTCATGGCTGTTAATTTTGATATGGATGTGGAGGGCTTTAAGGGAATATTCTGGTTGGAGTTCATCCACCGCCTGTTTGGTAGAACAATTGGATTAGTATTTCTTTTTCCTTTTCTCTATTTTCTGTTTCGTAAACAAATTGCTAGTAATTTAAAACCCAAATTAGTGTTTATGTTTATTTTGGGTGGTCTACAAGGTGGAATGGGTTGGTATATGGTAAAAAGCGGACTGATTGACGATCCACGGGTAAGTCAATATCGCCTTACAGCTCACCTTGGTTTAGCTATTTTGATTTATGCTTATATGCTGTGGGTAGGTTTAGGGCTATATAACAATAGCAAAAACTCTTCAGCAAGCTATAAATATCCTGGTTTATCAATTGTTTCTACTTCTTTAACATATTTAATACTAATAACTCTCCTTTCAGGAGGTTTTGTTGCAGGTCTAGATGCTGGGCTGACATACAACACATTTCCATTAATGGATGGTGAATGGATTCCTGAAGGTTATATGCCAATGGAGCCAGCTATATTGAGTATGTTTGAAGACGTTGCAACTGTTCAGTGGAACCACCGTCTACTTGCTATGATAACCCTACTGTCTGTTATAGGTTTTGGTTTTTATGCTTTAAAGTTAGAGCTATCTAATAATATTAAAATTATCATAAAGTTACTTCTTGCAATGGTGGTTGTTCAGGTGCTATTAGGAATTTTTACCCTGCTTTTAACTGTACCTATTGCATTGGCTTCAATCCATCAAACAGGTGCGCTTGTTTTGTTTACAATTTCACTTGTATTGACTCACCGTATTAAATATTAAAAAATAAAATTAGTAGTTTTAACTATCAATAATTACACAATTAAAAATAATTAAAGTTATAAATATAGTTTGTTTGTCACTGCATTTTTTAGATATGCGTTTGTAGCTCCGTGCCCAAATTACATTAAGGAAAGTTTATTTTTGGATAATTGATTCAGGTCAATTACATCAAGTTA
>JADGBW010000042.1 GCA_015231305.1 Magnetococcales bacterium
TCTGACAACCCCTGGAACAACCTCTCGGCCACTCTTTATGAAATATCCTGGCTAGATTCCCGACTACACGGTAATGACGATGGTTTCTTAATGCGTACAGTTTTTAAGTGAATCCATTATACAAACTAGAGAGCTATACATTACAGACCTGGATTTCAGCCTTCGCGGGGGTGATGCATTATTCTTGATGTATATATTTAATTGGATCACCTAAACAAAAAAAGCCCCTGTAAAAACAGGGGCTTTTTTTGTTTAACATCAAAGAGCTACTTAATTAAAACTACACTACCAAAGTAAAACTGGAACTGGTGCAGCATAGTTCATCACTCCAGGAGGAGCAGCTATGATGGTTTGACCATTGGCTGTATAATATGGACCGTAATATACATAAGATGGGGAGATGAAATTTGGAGTCAGATGCATGGCCTCATGCTTCTTTTTGTCTTCTGGTTTCTTTTCTACTTTTGGTTTGCTTTCTTGAGGCTTTTCAGGTGCATAGTAGAAAGGAGCTGGATAATATGGAGCCACATAACCATAATAAGGAGCACCTAAAACCGGAGCGTTGTAATGAAAAGCAGGTGTATGATAGACAATGACCGAGTCACCATCAACATTTTCATGTGTATGGGCTTGATGACCATACCAACTAGCCTGAGCCTGCCCTACTCCAACAAAGCCCAATGCTAAAAACGCAGCGCTGGCCACCAGTGTACGTTGGTTGCAAAAATGCTTCATTTATTAATCCTCCTACAAACAAATTTATTAAATTAAAACTTGGACACCGTGTAGCCACTCTCAAAATTTACGATTGCGGACACTATACACCTAAAATCAAATTTTTCAAACACAAAAATAGGGAAATTTTAAAAAAAATCTGCTCAAATATCTATATAGCCATTATAGTTGCCCGAAATTTGACAAGACAAGCTTACTTATTATTTGTTACTGAAACTTGGCTTTTAACACAGTTTACCAAAGCTCGTGCTAAATGGGCTCCTCTTTGGTAACGTTGTTGGGGGTCGATATTTAAAGCCTTAGCTAAAACCTTTTCTATACAGGAAGGTACAGCACTATTATGCTGTGATGCTGGTTTGGGATTATCATAGATAAGGTCATAATCAGGGTCATAATGTTGCTGTTTATTTTCCAAGAAGGGAACTTCTCCAGTTAATAAGCGGTAAAACAACACTCCTAATGAAAAAATATCTGAGCGATAATCAGGGCTTTGACCTGCTGCACACTCTGGAGCAAGATAATATGCAACAGCTTGAGCTTGGGCCTGTGGTCGCATTGTGATAAGGCGAGTACCACCCATTTCTATAAGACTAGAGAGAGCGAAGTCCACCACCTTAATCTCACGACTATCGGGGTCAAACAGAACATTAGATGGTTTTAAATTACCATGAACTGCACCTTTTTGCTGGGCAAAGTCTAATACCATAGCAAGTTTAACCACAATTTGAATCACCCTTGGCATAGAGAGTAGACGCTTTTTATGGACAAAATATGATAAATTCCGCCCGGCTATATACTCCATTACTAAAAATGCCCGACCGTAGCTATCACCTCCATTAAATACTTTTACAATATTAGGATGGTCAAGTTCTTCATAAATTTTAATTATTTCAACAAAATGGCTAAGAGCTTCTTCCATCATTGAGGCTTCAAAAATCTCAACCATAGGAATTAATTTAATTGCAACCAACCTGTTAGCACGGGAATCGCGCCCAAGAAAAACAGTGCCAATTGGACCCCGACCAAGCTCTTCACCCAAAGAATATTTATCAATAAATATAAGTGGGGGCTGCCCTGGAGAGCGGTCTTCATCTAGCTCAATACCTTGAGACAACATAATTTGATTATGTTCTAAACGTTCTTGAATATCCCTATAGTCTGGTTTGGCGACAGATATATATTGTAATACCTCGATAGCCTGTTCAAAACGTCTGCTGCGTTCATAATCGCTGGCTAGGTCATATAGTATCTCCATCATCATGGGATCAAGACGGCAGCTGACAAATTTTGAAAAAGCTAAATCCAATTGCCCTTGTCCTTGAAACGCCAAGCCTAACATGCGCTGTGCTTCTTCTTGGTCCTGCTTTGTCTTGGATAACTGTGCTAACCCAGACATTTCCCCTTTAATAATAGTAATTGCTGCCCCTACTAAAAACAGTAAAAACGGCCCCATTATTGGTAACCACAAACCCTGTACTAACATTTTATAGTAGACGGTTATCATCAATTCTGGGATCACAAAAACTGTTAGAATAGCAATAATTTTTGGCATAGTTGGCAGCACCAACAGCAAAAACCCACCTATGGCAATATACAGAGCTATTTTGATGTAACTACTATAACCAACAACCCGTAAACTAGACTGATTAAGCATTGTAGTAACTTGATGAGCGAGAAGCTCTACCGGGGCAGTTAGGTTAGATACAGAGGTGTTAATACCAGGTGAAACTGTGTGAGATGTCCCCCCTATTAAAACAATTTTATTATAAAAAATTTCTGGTTTTATGTGCCCATTAAGAAGGTCAGCAAATGAGACTGTTTCAAAACCCAATTTGCCGGACTGGTTAGCGTAGAACTTATGGTAAAACTGCAAATCGTCACTTACCCCTAAAGAAAGAGTGCCTATATTTAGTTCACCCTTACTATAGGCAACCTTAGAGAGAGGTATCTTTTGACTTTTTGCAACCACAGAGAGCGCAAGAGTTGGAATTTGTACACCTGAAGACTCAACAACCAGACGGCTTTTACGAACTACTCCATCAAAATCTGCATTTTGCATAAAAGCACCTACAGCTAAGGCTGACTTCCCCAAACCCGGTACTGGTAGCTTTATGGTTGTTTTTTTGTTTTTCTGATCAATTGATGAAGGCAAATGCAGCACCTCCAACCCTTCGCTGTCCTTAAGATATTCAGGAAAAACAGGGGCCGATTGAGTTATAGAATACCCCCCTTCAATAAATTCCATAGCCTGCAAAACATTGCCTGCTCTTTCATAAGCAGATGCTAGCTGTTGATCGCTATTTAGCGTCTCCAACCCAGACATTATTATATGCCTTAACTTTGAGAAATGATTAACGACCTCGTCTTCTAAAGTTGGGTGAGGCTGCAAAGCTAATGCAAGCTGCTCTTCAATGTTTATACTTTTCAAATAACGCAGGGTCTCTGCCACATTTATAGTATTTGGTGCGCTGTCAGTCTCTGAAAAGGTGATTGTATTAACAATTAACTTAGGCAAACCTTGGGAGATGATATCAACAACCTCTGCAAACCGCTTACGAGACCAAGGCCAGGAACCAATATGGTTAAGGCTTTTATTATCAATAGCAACCACCATGATACTTTCATCTGTTACCCCACCCTTAATATAAACAGCAAGGTCAAAAGCCATATTTTCAAGACGTTGCATACCCTTACTATTGTCAATTGCAATAAAGGCAACAACTAAGAACAGAATGATAAACCGCAGATTTTTTCCCAACAATTTCATCATCAACTTACCATTTAAACATTTTATCTTAAAAATATGGCTCTCTCATCAAGAAGGGTCGGTTTAGCAGCCTTGATACCATACTTTTATTACAGTACAGTTCATGATAGACTAAGAGACACCACTGAGACAATCCAATACCTACTAGAAAGCAGCGAATGTGATTAAAATTCAGACAGAAAATTTTTCCGTTTCCGCTGAAATTGATAAATTAACCAAAGACAAAGCTATGATTGGCGGTGTTGTATCATTTATTGGCACTGTACGCGACTATACTGAAAATGACGATGTAACAGCACTGATTTTAGAACACTACCCAGGAATGACAGAGTCTGAACTGCAAAAAATTGAAGCAGCAGCTAGAGCTAGATTTGAAGTTGAAGAGATAGCAGTCATTCATCGTGTTGGTCGCCTGAAACCAAGTCAAAACATTGTTTTGGTAGTTGCTGCTTCACGCCATAGGTCCGCTGCCTTTGATGCTTGTCGCTATGTAATAGACCACCTAAAAGTACATGCCACTTTTTGGAAAAAAGAGGTTTTAAAAACTGGAGAAGAGAAGTGGATACATAGCTGCCCTGGCTGTGAAGCTGCTGCTAGTCAATGGAGTAGCGATGAGGAAGTTAAACATACTCATGCAGTTGATGACACTAAAACACCAGATTCACCAAAAACTTCTACAAGCAATCATAATCATACCCACAAAAGTAGCCACCACAACCATGGCAGTCATCAATCAGCATGGTCTGGCCTGCAAGTTGGTATTTTAACTATGTCTGACAGCCGTACAATGGCACAAGATAAAAGTGGTGATGCTATTGAAGGAGAAATTAGAAGTTTAGGGGCAACACTTGCTGCAAGAGAGATAATTGCCGATGAAAAAACCGCTATTTCTGATCTTTTAATTAGCTGGAGTGATGAAAAAAACCTAAATGTTATACTCACTACAGGCGGTACTGGACCTGGGCCTAGGGATGTAACTCCTGAGGCAACACGAGCTGTTTGTAACATTGAACTTCCGGGGTTTTCAGAGCATATTCGTACAGAAGGTTTAAAACAGGTACGCAGTGCGCTTTTAACCCGTGGAGTCTCAGCCTTTAGAGGCCAAACCCTAATTGTCAATTTGCCTGGGTCTACTCGTGGGGCACTACATAGTTTACAATCAATAGCAGATTTAATTCCCCATGCATTGCGCATGACTAGGGGTGGTGGTCATTAATTATACAATAATAAAGTAAAAAATAGAAAATTTAGAAAAAGGCTAGCATTATAATATGATTTCATTTAAAGAGGCACAAAAACAGGTACTGGCTAAAGTTACCCCTATTCAAGAGAGAGAAGCAGTCTCCCCTATTCATGGCCTTGGCAGGGTACTTTCACATTCTATACCTGCTCCAGCTAATGTACCCAACCATGACAACTCTGCAATGGATGGCTACGCAATGCGCTTTAGTGACTTGCGCCGTGATAAGCCTGTAACTTTAAAAGTTGTAGCCGACTTACCAGCAGGAGACCTAATTACTGAACCTGTACAACCAGGACAAGCTATTCGCATTATGACTGGCGCTCCTATTCCACCAAATTGTGACTGTGTAGTTATGCAAGAGGTAGTAAATAGAGATAAAAAACTAATTACAGTACCTGGAGACCAAAAACAGTACCAACATATTCGTAAAGCTGGTGAGGATATTACAGTTGGTGATGAAGTATTACCAGAAGGCAGAAGGTTAAAACCAGCAGATCTTGGACTACTTACCTCTTTGGGAGTTTCAGAACTATCTGTTTTCCGTCGTCCGGTTGTAGCTCTTCTTTCTTCAGGCAACGAAGTAATAGAGGCTGGCAACCACCTAAAACCAGGACAAGTCTACGATAGTAATCGCACAACACTCCACACAGCTTTAAAAGCTCTTGGAGTGGATGTTCTTGATTTGGGAGTAGTAAAAGATAACCGCTCTGAAGTTGAGAGAATTCTACACCGTGGCGGTGAAGAGGCTGACGCTATTATAAGTACAGGTGGTGTTTCAGTTGGTGACTATGATCTTATTAAAGAGGTGCTTATACAATGGGGTAATATTCACTTTTGGAAAGTAGCCATGAAACCAGGTAAGCCACAAGCTTATGGTAAACTAGGTCGTGCCCTATTTTTTGGCCTACCAGGAAACCCAGTATCTGGTCTAACTGTATTTTTAACTATTGTTCGCCCTGCTCTCATACGTCTTATGGGTGCAAAAGATGAGCAACCCCAACTATTAACCATGAGATTTAAAGGCAAATTCAAGAAAAAACATAGCCGTATGAATTTTGTTAGGGGCATTGTCCACTTTGATGCAGATGAACCATGGGTTGAGACAACTGGGGCGCAGGGTTCTGGTATTTTAACCAGCCTATCAAAAGCCAACGCATTTATTATAATGCCAGAAGAACTTACCACCGTAAACAATGGCGACATGGTGAAAGTACAACTTATTCAATATGACTAATAAATAAGGAGAAGCCCATGGAATTAACTCATTTTGATAGAGATGGCGCAGCTCATATGGTTGATGTTGGAGATAAAGACATAAGCCAGAGAATAGCAGTAGCAGGTGGAGAAATATCTATGCTACCTGAGACTTTTCACCTTATTATGAATAAAGAGGTAGCAAAAGGTGATGTGCTAGAAGTAGCACGAATTGCCGGTATTATGGCAGCAAAACGTGTTGATACTCTTATTCCCCTCTGTCATCAATTAAATTTAACCTCAGTTAAAGTATCCTACGAACCTGACCCTAACAAAAGCTTAATTAAATTTATAGTAAGAGTAAAAACAGCAGGACAAACCGGTGTAGAGATGGAAGCCTTAACAGCAGCAAGTATAGTTGGTCTTACCATTTACGATATGTGCAAAGCTGTTGACCGGGATATGACTATAGGACAGATTCGTCTATTGGAAAAAATGGGTGGCAAGAGTGGTCACTATATTAGAGAAGAAGGTTGAGCTAGGAGCAAAATTTACGTGGCATTAATTGACTCATTCGGAAGAACTATACACTATCTGCGCGTGTCAATAACCGACCGTTGCAACCTAAGCTGTGACTATTGCCGTATTGATGGCAATGAAAAACTACCCAATAACGATAAACTGTTGACCCTAGAAGAGATAGGTCGGCTCGTTAAGATATTTACCGAGTTGGGCATAGAGCGTATTCGCTTAACTGGGGGTGAACCTCTACTGCGTAAAAATGTTTTAACCCTCATAAAAGAGATAGGCTCCCTACCCCATTTGCAAGAACTTTCACTCTCCACCAACGCCCTTTTATTGCAAAGTTATGCTCATGACCTTAAAAAAGCTGGGGTTGGTCGGGTCAACATATCACTAGACACCCTAAACCATAATACATTTAATACCATCACCCGTGGTGGCAAATTGCAAAAGGTCTTAGATGGTATTTCAACAGCAGTTAAAGCAGGTCTGCATCCTGTTAAAATAAACATGGTGGTAATGAAGGGTATTAATGATAATGAAATTGGAGACATGGTAGAGTTTGCACGTACCCATGGACTTATTTTGCGCTTCATAGAGACAATGCCTATTGGTGACGCCGGAAAAAATGTATCTGATAAATACATTGCAGCCGAAGACATCTTAACAATGATAAAACAAAGCTATGGTTCAGAACTAATACCATTTCATCAAAAAATAGGTTCGGGGCCAGCCCGTTATTATCAAATAGCTGGAACCAAAGCCAATATTGGCGTTATATCTGCCCGCTCTCGTCACTTTTGTGATACTTGCAACCGTATGCGCTTAACTTCGACTGGTCAGTTAGTTCTCTGTTTAGGGCATGAAGACCGCAAAGATTTGAGAACTTCTATGCGAGAAGGTGCAACAGATGAACATTTAAAAGAACAAATTAAAGAAGCTGTCCGCTTAAAACCAGAAAGTCACCAATTTGAAAATAATGATATCCATAGCGCGACCCACTCTATGACTGCCTTGGGTGGCTAATGAAGCATATATTGATTTTGTGGCTGCTTTTATTCCCGAATATCGCAAATTGCCAAACTGTCCATTTAGCGGTCGCTACTAACTTTAAACAGTCAATGCAAAAATTGGCAGATATTTTCACCTCTCAAACCAATCATGATATTATAATTAGCTCAGGCTCTACTGGTAAAATCTATGCACAAATAATCAACGGCGCACCTTTTCAAATATTTTTAGCTGCTGATCAAAAGAGACCATCACTTTTAGTAGATGCAGGCTTAGCAGATAAAAAAAACCAATTTACCTATGCCTTGGGTCGCTTGGTTTTATGGGCTCCAAAAACTAATTTAAAAACCATAAAATTAGAATACCTTCAAAGCAAAAAAAAACTACCAATTGCTTTATCAAACCCCAAAATTGCCCCATACGGTTTGGCAGCTAAAGAGGTTATGCAATCTACTAAAAGCTGGAGTTTACACCAAAATAACATGGCATTTGGCGAGAACGTAGCTCAAACCCTCGCCTTTGTTGCCAGTGGAAGTGTGGATTCTGGCTTTGTTGCTCTTTCACAAATTGTAAGTTTAAAAGTAGACCCGAAACAGATACATATAATACCAGCAAAATACTATAACCCCATACGTCAGGATGCTATTCTTCTTAACCAAGGCAAACAAAACCCTGCTGCTTTGGCTCTACTGGAGTTTTTAAAATCAGTTAAAATACAAGACACAATCAAAACCATGGGGTATGCACTACCATGACGTTAATTGAAGCTATAGAAAACCTGGACTGGCAGGCATTGCAACTCAGCTTATTGTTGGCCTTTGTTACCACCTCTATTTTACTATTAATCGGCACTCCTATGGCTTGGTGGTTAGCCCACTCTAAAAGCCGTCTAAAAAGTACAGCAGAGGCTGTTATATCTTTACCTTTGGTGCTGCCTCCAACTGTTTTGGGATTTTATCTGTTAATATTTTTAGGGCCATATGGTTGGCTTGGTGGTGCTTGGGTAACAATAACCGGCCACGCACTATCATTTCGTTTTTCTGGGTTAGTTATCGCATCGGTTATTTATTCACTACCGTTTGTTGTGCAACCGTTACAGCGAGCCTTTGAAACCATTGGTACTAAACCTCTTGAGGCAGCAGCAACATTGGGAGCCACCCCATGGGACACCTTTAAAAACGTGGCATTTCCACTTGCACGTGGAGGTTATTTAACAGCTACAATATTGGGGTTTGCCCATACTTTAGGAGAGTTTGGTGTGGTGCTAATGGTTGGTGGCAACATTCCTGGGCAGACACAAGTAATATCTATAGCGATTTATGACCATGTAGAAAGCTTAGAATATACCCAAGCTCATACACTTTCAGCTATATTGCTGCTGTTATCATTTGCATCTTTAATTTTTGTCAATGCCTTTAACCGTCGCACCCCGATAGGCATACCATGAAATTTGAAGCCCGATTTAACCTTTCAAAAGGAGACTTTACCCTAACAAGTCAACTCTCCACATCCATAAGTGGAGTTACAGGACTTTTTGGTACTTCTGGCAGTGGAAAAACCACATTTTTGCGTTGTTTAGCTGGTTTAGAGCAAAATTCACAAGGTTATATAAGTGTTGCTGATGATATTTGGCAAGACGATAGCAAAGGAATTTTTCTTCCCCCACATCAACGCCCAGTTGGGTTGGTATTTCAAGAAAGCCGCCTTTTTGAGCATCTTAATGTTGCCGATAATCTTCTTTTTGGCCGTCAAAGATCCAAAATTAAAAATGACTCTATTTCATGGGATGTAGTTGTAGAAATTTTAGAACTCGGCAACTTACTTAAGCGTTATCCACAAGGGCTCTCTGGCGGGGAACAACAAAGAGTTGCAATTGGAAGAGCTATTTTAACAAATCCTAAAATGTTAATAATGGACGAACCTTTGGCATCTATGGATCAAACTGGCAGCAGACGTATTTTAAGTTTTATCCTATCCCTACAAAACCAGTTACAAATTCCTATTTTACATGTCAGCCATAATATGGGTGAGATACTGCAACTAGCGGATTTTTTAGCAATTATGGAACAAGGCAAAATAATAGCAACTGGCCCCGTAGGAGATATGATAACTCGCCTTGATTTACCACTTGCACACCGTAACGATGCCAGCACTGTTTTAACTGCAAAGGTGGTAAATCATGATCCTGCATACCATTTAAGCACTCTAGAGTTTGGCTATCCCACGCAAACACTCTACATTGCAAACAACAACCTTACTATAGGTGAGAATGTTCGCGTGAGAATATTTGCCCGTGACGTCAGCCTGACCTTAGACCACCCAAACAATACGAGCATTCTAAATCTTTTTACTGCCGAAGTAGATGAAATTTCAAACCAAAACCCAGCCCAGTATATGGTTAAGTTAATGGTAGGAAATAACCCTATTTTAGCAAGAATAACCAAAAAATCATTGGAGGCCCTAGCGATTAAAAAAGGGCTTTCGTTAATTGCTCAGGTAAAAAGTATAGCGTTGGAAAGATAGGCTGAGATAGAGGCTTTTTTTTGAGATTTGGTAGAATATTTTCTAGTTTTGCAAGGTTAATCCTAAAAACGGCAGTTGGAAGTGCGTGTATAGTGTAATCTATTGATTTATCTGGTGTATCATGGTAAATCGCTGTCACCTTATTTGTGACAAGACTTTCCCCTGATATGCTTGGTGAATCAATAGGTTGCGCTAGGTGCGTGCTTACAACTGCCGTTTTTAGGTTAATATAATGGTTATGTCATTGAAGGTAAGCAACGGCCAAATCATGAGTTATCACCACACGTTGGGCAGTTTTGTAATTTAGGAACATTAATATTGTGAAAAATGTTATCAAAGATATTGATCAAAAGCATAGATCCAACCAAATTTTGCCCAATGCCCAAAAGTAACTTAATACCCTCTGCTGCTTGTAGGGTTCCTACAGTACCAACCACTGCCCCTAATACCCCTGCTGAAGAACAGGTTGGGGCATATTCTGGTGGTTTTGGAAACAGACACCTGTAACATGGAGCTTTGTCATCAACCCCATGAGCAAAGGTGGCTATCTGTCCCTCAAAGCCCAACACTGCAGCTGAAACCAAGATTTTTTTTTGTGATAAACAAGCTTTGTTTAGCAGATAACGGGTAGAAAAATTATCACTGCCATCTAACACCAAATCACAGCCATCTAATATTGGTGTAATATTTTCTTGGGTTATTCTCTCAGAAATTGTAACAATATTAACTTCAGGGTTAATTTCTTGCAGTGCTTTTTTTGCAGAAAGAACTTTTGACTCTCCCACCCGTTGAGTTGTATGTAAGATTTGTCGTTGCAAGTTTGAAAGTTCAACTTGGTCGCTATCTGCAATAACTAAACGCCCAACACCAGCAGCAGCTAAATAAAAAGCAGCCGGAGAACCAAGACCACCAGCACCAAGAATAAAAACCGTAGAGTCGAGTAACTTAGCCTGCCCAACGCCTCCAATATCTTTAAGGATAATTTGGCGAGAGTACCTCTCAATTTGATCTGCTAATAAAGTCATAAAAAAAATATCCCATAGCATCTCTTAGGGTGCAATGAAATATAATTTTCTGACTAATCAATTATAGCAACTACTTAACAAATTATAATGCAAAAAAAAACTCGCTCCATATTGTCTATGGGCGAGTTTTTATTATTAAGAAGCTTTTTAATTGTACGTTTAAGTACTATACCCTTAAACTACATAATCTTTATATTTACAAACAACAACACCACAAACATCAATTTTTCCATCCACGTCGATTAGCGGATAACGGGCATTTAGTGGTTTTAGATAGCGACGATTACCTAAAATAATAAGCTGTTTGAATGTAGGACGAGAATCACCTTCAAGTCGTGCAACCAAATATTGGTTATGAACACCCTCTTGGGTTGGGTCAATAATAAGAATCTCGCGCTCAGAAAACTCTGGTTCCATAGAGTCGTCAGGTACAGTCAAAGCGTAACAACGAGTGCTGGTGCGAGGTGCAACAGGAATCCAATCTATGGCTTCAGAATCAATTTGATCAAAATCGTCAGTAGCACACATGGTATCTATTAGTTCCCACTTGATCAGTGGAACTCTAGCAATCAATGGAAATGGTCTATATGGCCCACTCTCTTCACCCACACTATCTGTTTCATCTGATGATCCGCCACCAGGAAGAAGCATATCACCACGGCCTGTATCCAGCCAGATAGGATCGACACCACATGTTAGAGCAATACTAACAGTTCGCCGTGAAGACCTAGACCTACCACACTCAAGCTTATGCACAGCTGTTTGACTAATACCTACTTTATCAGCCAAGCCCTTTTGGGTTAAACCTGCATTTTTCCTAGCTAATTGAATCCGATCACTCAAGGTCATACTCATGGAATCTCATTCCTTAAAGTTAAAATTTGTTTAAAGCGTGGACTATTACGCACATTCTTTTCTTGCTTAAGTATATAAATAAATCAACAAAGTATTGTAAAAACGTTTTACGATCAACTGAATATTTTATATTTTTTAACTAACTGTTAACACGTTAAAGTTCATAACATTAAGCTCTTCTTACCTAAACACTTTTTATAGCTTTAACCATAGGTCATTAAACAAAAAAAAGACAGCAAAAAAAATCTAAATATGATTTTTGAAATCAAAAAAACCACCTTAGCGTTACAAAAAATTACAGTGAATTTTTGAAAAAATCGTTAATATAAGCTATGATTTGTTATTATACATTATAAATTTCTACTCCTTGAGCTAAAAAATGAGTAGATAGTCTGGTGTTTATCTCTTAATAATTTACCTAATTTTTAATTAAAAGTGAAAACAATGGCAAATAATCCTCCTTATAAAAAGAAGACAACTACCACTAAACTTAATAAAACTGCTGACCAACGTAAGTCTGCTATGGAGCGTATCGTTTCTATGGCTAGAAGCAATAATGACAGCCGGGCTGAAGGATACAGAGAAAAATCATTAAAAATACATCCCCATGTGTGTGCTAAATGCGGTAGGGCATTTACCCAGGATAATTTGACTGAATTAACAGTCCACCACAAAGACCACAACCATGACAATAACCCAGAAGACGGAAGCAACTGGGAAAATTTATGTATCTACTGCCACGATAATGAACACAGCCGTTATACCGAATTTCTTGCTACAAAAAAGAACACCCTAGAAAAAGAAGAAGAGCCAGATGCGGCTACTTACAACCCTTTTGCTAACCTAAATAAACTACTTAACAAATAAAACTGCGCTTAACACATGACTATAAACATTTATTCACTTTAAAAACATCTATAGTTTACATTCATTTATTCTGCACAACAAATACCAATTAAATGATTGTGTTCTAAATATATTTACTGAAAAAATAAAAAATTTAAAAAAAAGTTCTGTTAAATCACGTGTTAATTATTTAACAAAGTATTAACGTCGCAGATATTATCAGAATTTAAACGACTATTACAGAGAAAATATTATTGTAACAAAAAAATTTAAGGAATATTCTCAGCAACATGCCTTAAAATAAGAACATCTAAATCACATTTTCTCAATAAATTCTATAGATGCGCAATTTGCATGGTAAAAAAACAGCACTAAGTATTTATTTATAAAAAAATAAATTGTAACAAACTATTGCGTAATAATTACAAATGAGGAGGGAAAAAAGAAGGGAAGAAGAGATAAACTCCTCTTCCCCGCCTTTAAATACAATCAAGAATAGAAAGCTGTATACACTGACCTAATACAACTATTGAGGTTAGCTAACAAATATTTTATACGAAGCTAGAAATAACAAAAACTATCAACCGGCTTTAGTTATAAACTCAATTATCTCTTTAAGTGCTTCAGGGGCATCTGGAGTATCAATCTGGCATGTTCCCGCATTTTGATGTCCGCCACCACCATATTTAAGGGCCAGCTCACCAACATTAACCTTAGAGTCGCGCTTAAGAATAGACTTACCAATAGCATAAACAGTATTTTGTTTTTTAAAGCCCCATAAAACATGAATAGAAATATTTGTTTCAGGATAAAGCGCGTAGATCATAAAGCGGTTGCCAGCATAAATTGTCTCTTCATTACGAAGGTCCAAAACTACTAGATTATCATGAACAGTTGAACATTTTTTAATCTGCTCAATAAACTTTTTTTCATGCTCAAAATAGAGGTCAACTCGCTCTTTTACATCGGGTAGAAGCAAAATATCTTCAATAGAATGGTCGCGACAGTTATCAATCAACTGCATCATTAATTGATAGTTTGAAACGGTAAACTGACGAAATCTACCGAGTCCGGTTCGGGCATCCATCAAAAAGTTTAACAATACCCAGTTGGTTGGGTTAAGTATTTCGTCTTTGTTAAAACGTGCTGCGTCACCTTTATCGACAGCTTCCATCATGTCAACAGGAATTTTAGGATACCCTTCTAATCCACCATAATAGTCATAAACCACTCGTGCTGCTGAAGGGGCTTTTGGGTCGATAATATGGTTATCTGGTTTATCACCACCACGGCGAATTATTTCACTTAAATGATGATCAAAAGCAAGATAAACTCCCTCAACATACGGTAGATTTGTAGTAATATCACGGCTGGTAATATCGATTTTCCCATCTTGCATATCTTTGGGATGAACAAATTTTATTTCATCGATCATATCCAACTCTTTTAATAAAACCGCACATACCAGACCATCAAAGTCACTTCTGGTAACAAGTCGGAATTTATTTTTTTGTGCCATTATCAACTCCTCAGCGATTTTTATCACTATTAACAAACATTTATTTTATATTGCCATAAACTAGAAACGGCAGTGAGAAGGATGCATATACCCTTTAAATTGTTTCACCAAATATATCGGAAACAAACCCTTTAACCTTGCTGGTTATTAAAGCTTTACCGATATATTTGGTCAATCAACAGTATGGGCAAACTACATACCACTAACGGCCGTTTCTAATGCTTAAGCAAATACATGTTACACTAGTATACAGAAAAGCTCTAGAAATTTGAAATGTATAATACTAGAAAGTCTAATTTTTTTTAATACGCCAGCAATTATGTATTTTTTTATTACGCATAAAATCAGGATCAAAGGTATTTTTACTAATATCAACCACATGCAAATCTTTTGATAACAGCAAATCGTCATCCATTTTAAAACGTCGATGATTATTAGAAAAAATCAATACTCCTCCTGGGTCAAGAAGCTTAACCACAGAGTTGATTAATTCCCCATGATCACGTTGAATATCAAAGTTACCATTCATGCTTTTTGAGTTAGAAAAAGTCGGCGGGTCTAAAAAAATAAGATCAAAACGTCCATGACACCTAGAAATCCACCCAAGACAATCAGCTGTAATAAAAGCGTGGTCTTGACCTTTAAAGCCGTTCAAAGACATATTTTGCCTAGCCCAATCTAAATATGTATTAGAAAGGTCAACCGTTAAGGTTGAAGCTGCACCACCATCTGCTGCATACACCGTAGCAGCACCTGTATAAGCAAACAGGTTTAAAAACCTTCTACCGTGAGACTCATCACGAATAATTCGACGAGTTGGCGCATGGTCTAAAAACAGGCCAGTATCAAGATAGTCAGTTAAGTTAACTAAAAACCGCAACCCTCCTTCACGTACCTCACGCAAGGTTCCCCGTTGGTCTAATTTACCATATTGAGACCCACCAGAACGCTTACGTCTAACCTTTAAGTATATGTTTTGGGCGGGCAAATCTAAAACTTCTGGTAATACTGCCAACGCAACATTAAGACGCTCACGAGCCTTACCTGGATCTACTGTTTCAGGTGCTTGATACTCCTGTACATGCACCCACTGATCATAAACATCTACTGCAAGGGCATATTCTGGCATATCAGCATCATATAGGCGATAACAGCTGATATCCTCTCGTTTTATCCAACGTTTTAACTGTTTTAAATTTTTTTTCAACCTATTGGCAAACATCACCGCTTGCTGGTTGGCTGCTTCAGAAATAACGCGCTTTTTTTCCGGTTTTGGCGAATATGTCAACAAAGAACAAGGCAGAGGTCCGTTGTATAAGGTGACATTTAAATTGGGAGTAACTCCCAATGCCTGGGCTGCATTAGGTAGTCCAGTAAAGACAGTGCGTTGCCACTCTACAAAACGGTAGCGGATAATGTCTCCCACAGAACGATATAAAGCTTGTAGTTGGGCAATATTTCCTTGTCGCTCACCATAAGGAGGGTTAAACGCCAACAATCCTCTACCCTTTCTTGTGGGTTGAACCTCTAAAGCTTCTGCTTCTCTGAACTGGATATGTTGCTCAAACCCTGCCTGAGCACAGTTTTGTGTGGCAAACCGCACCATTTTAGGGTCAGAGTCAAAACCTAAAATAGGAGGCAAATTCTCTTTACCAACCTCAGATCGCTTGCGAGCATCTATTAGTAGCTCATCCCAAGCATCTGCATCATGTCCGAGCCAACCAATAAAACCAAAATAGTGCCTTAATAAACCAGGGGCTGTGTCACTGGCAATCATCGCTGCTTCAATGGGAAGAGTACCAGATCCACACATGGGGTCAATAAATGGCCCACCCTGTTTAGCAATTTTGGCCCAATCAGAAAAAAGCAAAATGGCTGCTGCTAGGTTCTGTTTTAAAGGTGCGTTGCCTGCTTGAGTTCGATAGCCACGACGGTGGAGGCTCTCTCCTGAAAGATCAATATTTACAGCAACCCGATTATCTGCTCTTAGGCGAACATTAATTTGTAAGTCGGGCTGTTCGGTATTTACTGAAGGCCGAACTCCCGTTAATTCACGAAATCTATCAACTACTGCATCTTTAACCTTACGGGCAGCAAAACCAGTATGTTTTATAAGATCATTTGTGCCAGTAAAATCAACAGCCAGTGTTCCCCCTTTATCGAGATGCTCTTCCCAAGCAATTTTATAAACCCCATCGTATAGGGCTTGTTGGTCCTCTGCATGAAACCTCGCAAGGGGATATATTACTCGGCTTGCAGTACGGGACCATAAACAAACAGCGTAGGCCAGTCTAATTGGCCCACGAAAACCTACCCCAGCTCTTGCAGGACGTACCCCACCAGCTCCAAGATCACGTAATTCTTGAGCCAGTAAAGACTCCATACCAAATGCTGTAGTAGCAAAAAAATCTATATTATCCACAAATTATACCGCTATGCTCCCATTCCCAATGCTTGTTTATAAAGGTGAATCATCGCTTCTTCTTCATCAACTTCATGGGGGTCCATAGTTCTTAAGCGAACTATCTTACGCATTATTTTCGGATCAAAACCTTGTGATTTTGCCTCTGCGTATACCTCTTTCATATTGGTAGCAATGGCTGACTTTTCCTCTTCCAGTCGCTCAATACGTTCCACAAAACGTCCTAGTTGCTCTGCTGCAATTCCCTCACCATCAACAATTTGACCAGCTTTTTCATCTGGACCTTCTTCACTTGCCTCCAAACTCATGGCTTATTATCCTCATTTTTGTCGTTTATAACTTTATAATCTTGGGGTACTTCCCATTACAAGACCCATCCCACTTATATTAAACATATAATTTGGGTCTTTGAGGGTTATTCCCTTTAGGATTAAAGATTTTTAAAATAAATTAAGACAAGATTATACCCCATATCTACAGTTTGCCAATAATTTAAACATTATTGCAAAATAATTACATAAAACGATGGGGGAATTAGGAATAAATAAAGCTTAAAGCTCGCCAGAATAACCACAACTAGTTAGCAAGCTAAACATATGCGGGGGTGCTAAAGCCTCTACAACAATAGGGGGGCGTTTAGGGTAGAGTGGTATCTCAATTTTTTGTGCATGCAACTGTAGAGAATAGCGTGATATTGCGTGTTCAGTCGTACCATATAGGCGGTCGCCAACAATGGGAAAACCCATTGCAGCACAATGCACACGCAGTTGATGAGTACGTCCAGTACGGGGGATTAACTCCAACCAAACCCCATCTTCACTGCGCCCCATAACTTTA
The DNA here is from genome assembly GCA_015231305.1 of Magnetococcales bacterium. Taxonomy (GTDB): domain Bacteria; phylum Pseudomonadota; class Magnetococcia; order Magnetococcales; family JADFYX01. Next base: position 17,500 of record JADGBW010000042.1, read on the forward strand.
TAGTCTGTTTGAGATGGCTTTCCACCATCAGCAACGATCATACGCCAATGGTGGTTATCTTGATCAACCTTTAACAGTGGAAACTCAATGGACCCTGATTGGTTTGCTGGTTCAGATTCCACCACGGCCCAGTAACGCTTTTTAACCTGTTCATTAGCAAACAGACGGCCAAGCCTGCGCAAAGCTTTGGGATGGCGCCCTAAAACCAAGCAACCACTGGTTGCTTTATCAAGACGATGAGCCAAAGATGGTTTTTTTGGCAAGCCGAACCTAAGAGCGTCAAAATAGCTCTCTAACGCTACACCACCACCGGGTGGAGCGTGTACGGCAATACCAGCTGGTTTATCAACAACCAGCATAAGACCATCTCGATAGAGAGTCCTCTCAAGAAGTTCCGCAGCGGTCATTTAGAGGCAGACTTGATTAGCTTGCCATCCGGCTTAAATCAGCGGTGCTGGACTCATTACGAAGGTTCTGCATTTCAGTAGCTTCTTTCTTCTCACGGAAAATTTGAGTCTTACGAGCAGACAAAACTAGAGATTCCATACACTGCATCAACTCTTCATCAACCTGTGCCTTTCCCTCTTGCACTTCTAGAACTAACTCTCCTGCCATCTGTTCTAAAATAGACTCCATAGCAACTAACTTAGCAATACTGGCCATCAGACACGCTCCTTCAAAGGATAAAATAGACCGTGGCGATCTATACAAATAACCGCCACTTGTTGTTCTTGTTCTCCTATCAAATACAATATGCGTGCCACATATAAAACCTACAGAAAGTTTACCTCAGAAACTACAGTTAATAAACACCATATAGCAAAACCTTATCAAGACTTTACGAGCTATATTGACATAACGATAGACAACATTTATATGCTTAGCAAGCTCACAAAAGGCAGATATTTCCACCACTAACCTAGCTCACATTAACTTGTTGAAGTGGCAGTTATTTCTCAATTAAAATAAAAGAACAGGCAAAATTGACCCATATGGGCAAATAAGAAGATTGGCAATAATTACCTAGTTGGTGGGTTTAGTGTGCTGGAAAACCAAAACGGCAGAGTTGGTGTATAGCGGGATTTATAACTAGTACTTAGTTTAGGGGTTTTAAAACAGTATTTACTAATGCTTTCCCAATAAAACTGCAAAACATATTGTAGAGTGTAGATGATAACCTGCTGAAGAGTAGTAAACTACTCCTCGTCTTCTTTCCACTCCTGAACTAGTGGTATTGCTAGGCTTATTCCAGCCATGCGAGTTTTTACCTCTTCAGCCTTTATTTTACTGTTATATGGGCCCATATAAACGCTTTTAACAGGCTTAAATTGTGCTGCTTTTATTAGCCGTAAAGGAGCTATACCCATAGCATCATACTTTTCCATATTTTCAAGAGCTGGAGATAACCTTGCAGTTTTACTTAGTGATATAAAGTACCCCTCTTCACTGGTTTCTACTTTAACATTTTTACCGTTAGCTCTTAACTTTACTTCAGACTCACGAGCAGCTTCCTTAGAAGCATAAGGACCAGCTTGAACATTATTTAGAAAGCTTTTTTGTTGTATAACTTGGACCTTGGGATAATACCCCCTATCTTGAAGGGTTTTAATAATAGAGTTAACCCCACTATCGGTCAAAAACTGCCCAACCTGTACAACATATTTAGTTTTTGTATAGGCAATTTCGTCATCTTCATCAGCAGCCATGCCAGCATCTGATAAATCAGTGGTTTCAGGTAGATCGGTAGTTACTAACTGTTGTGTCTCAATTTTTTTCTTTTTTGCTTTTCTTCTGCTAGTGTTTATAATTTTGGCTGTGGAAGGGTCAGGTAGTTGAAAAAGCTTTTCAGTCATTAAGGGACCGTCCCAAACAGCCCTCTCTTCATCTGAAGACCCACCACTTAAAAACATAACAATATTTAAAACAGCAAGCACCACCACCAACACCAGTGGTCCCACCCCAGACATTAACGATTGAACAGCTGCTGGAGGTTTCCCAACTTTAGATACCAGTTTACCCACAGGGGCCATTCCTGGTACAGATGCTAGGCTTACATTAGGTATACCTGCTTTTAAATTAGCTAATTTGCTCATATTATATAGTCTTAGATATTACGTTCATAAAGCAACCTTAGACCGTTTAAGGTGAGAAACTCATCAATCAACTCAATTTTCTCACTCTCAGTCGCCATTAAACGGGCTAACCCACCTGTAGCGACAACCTTAACAGGATCATATCCAGACTCAACAGTAATCCTATCAATTAAACCGTCTACCAATCCTACATACCCCCAAAAAAGCCCAGACTGCATAGATGCAACTGTGTCACGCCCTACAACTTTTTTTGGTCTTACTAGCTCTATTCGTGGCAATTTGGCTGTTTTTTCAAATAGTGCGTTCATAGATAACCCTAAACCCGGAGCAATTGCCCCTCCCATATAGTCCCCTTTAGGGCCAATAAGGTCAAAGGTTGTAGCAGTACCAAAGTCTACCACAACTACTGCACCACCAATTAAATTATAAGCAGCCACACCATTAACAATACGATCAGCCCCTACATCACGAGGATTATCATAACGAATTGGCATGCTTGTTTTAAGGCCTGGACCCACAATAATTGGTGGTATATCCAGGTAACGACGCAAAGCCCGAACAATTGCCGACTGTATCGGGGGTACTACACTTGCGATAATCACCCCGTTTATATCGTCCAACGATATATCAGCTAAATTAAACAGATTGGCAACCAATATACCATATTCATCACCTGTTTGATCCACACGAGTTGCTAAACGCCAATGACGAATTAGCCTATCACCTTTATACACCCCTAAAACCAGGTTGGTATTACCAATATCTACAGCCAACAACATTAGCTCAACAATCCTTTTTCAACAACAACACATCTCCAGCTAACACCTTAGCTTCTTTGCCTGTATCATCACGTTTTACCAACAAAAAACCATCAACATCAAGGTCTACAGCCACACCAGAAAAACTACTTTCAACTAAATTAACCTGCACTCTTCGCCCTTTTATTCGGGACCTCTTAAGCCAAATAGATCTTATAGAGGCAAACCCTTGGTCAAGGTAATGCCTATACCAACCTTGGAACCTACTAAGAAAATCGGCTAAAAACGCATATCTCTTGACCTTTTTTTTTAAATGCTCAGATAAAGTAGCAGCAATTTTGCTAACTTCTGGAGATAAATTTAATGTTTCAACATTAACATTTACCCCAACTCCAACAACTACAAACTGCACCTGATTCTCTTCAACAGACATCTCAGTTAAAATGCCTGCTACTTTTTTTCCGCCTAACAACAAATCGTTAGGCCACTTTATCTCAACATCATCAGCACCCAGACTGCCGATACTTTCTGCCATTGCCAAACCAGTTAACAGTGTTAACTGGGCTGCATATCTGGGTTCTATATGTGGCCGCAAAATTAAAGAAAAATATAGGTTAACTCCACTAGGGGAGTCCCAAACCCTACCCAAACGCCCCCGGCCTTGGCTTTGACTGTCAGCAACAACTACCGTACCATCCAGAGCTCCTTGCCTAGCAATTTTTCCAGCATAAACATTGGTTGAGTCTAGGGTTGCAAAAAAATGGATTTTTTCAGGGCTAAACAACCCATCTGCCAATACATCCCCACTCAAACAACTACCAACAGCTCTAGCTGTTGGGGTGTCTGGTTCAGCAACTAAAACATAACCCTTACGAGGGTAAGACTCTATTTTATAACCGCTTTTACGTAGTCCCTCAATCCGCTTCCATACCGCAGCTCTTGATATACCTAACTCCTTACCAAGTAGATGGCCTGAAACAGGTTTACCCTTAGCACCAAGCAGGGTTTTGAGAATTTTATCTTCAGTGCTAGGTTGTGATGAGTAAGGAGACATCCCGGCTTCCGGCACTTTGTGATACGGCGACCACCGAGATAAGATCAACCCCGGTCTGGGCTATACTATGTACCGTATCCAAATTGACATTTCCACTAGCTTCTAAAAGTGCTTTACCCCCAGCAATAGCAACTGCCTTCTCCAACATTGCTATATCCATATTATCCAATAAAATAGCTTGTGCTCCTGCATCTAACGCTTCACGAACCTGTTCCAAGTTTTCAACTTCTACCTCAATGCGATGAAGATGGCTAGCAGACTCTTCCATAAGTTTAACAGCTGCAGTTATGCCTCCAGCTAAGGTGATGTGGTTCTCTTTAATCAACACCCCATCATCTAAACCCATACGGTGGTTATAACCACCCCCTACTCTAACTGCATATTTTTGTAGCTGCCTTAAGCCTGGGGTGGTTTTACGAGTATCTACAATACGAGCATTAGTACCTTTTACCTTCTCAACAAACTGTCTGGTTAGTGATGACACAGCAGAAAGGTTTTGGAAAAAGTTAAGAGCAACCCTCTCTCCAGTTAATATGCCTCTTGCTGGACCTGTTATGGTACAGATCCTGTTTCCAGAGCGAATTCCCTCGCCATCTGGTATATCTGGCAGCATGCTAATACGTGGATCAACCTGCCTGAATACCTCAACCATTACTGGCAGACCACAAATGACAAAATCTTCTTTTGCCACCATCTCGGCCTCAGCCTTTTGACTTGCAGGCACTAAAGTGTTTGTGGTGATATCACCGCGGCCTAAATCCTGAGCTAAAGCGTTTTTACAAATATCGGCCCAAATAGGAATCATGATGCACCCCGTAGTTTGTCTATGCGAAGCAAAGCTTCTGTTAAGCTATTTTTCTTCTCTTCTAGTTCTTGCTGTTTCCCCTGCTCTTTTGCCACAACTTCTGGTTTAGCTTTAGCCAGAAAATTGGGGTTGGAAAGCTTGCCAACAACACGCATTAAATCTTTATCCAGCTTTTGCAAACCCTTTTGCAAACGAGCGGTCTCTGCTTCTATATCTATTAGACCTGCAAGAGGAATAAAAATTTGCATCTCCTCTACAACTCCAGTTGCGGCCCCTTGGGGAGCTTCCCCCTCTAACATCTGCCATGACTCTATTTTTGCCAGTGGCATAATTAAATCAGAGTGTCTCTTAAGCCTTGTGATCATATCTTGACTACCCTGAACCAAAATAGCCAACCGCTTACCAGGAGAGATATCCATTTCAGCACGAATAGTTCGCACTGATGTTACCAAAGACATGACCCAAGTTAGCTCTTTTTCTAACTTTAAATCAACACATTTTTCATCTGGCATAGGCCAAGGTGCAATCATGATAGAGTCACCACCGCGTCCAACTAACCCAGCAACCTTTAACCACAACTCTTCGGTGATAAAAGGCATTAATGGATGCAATAAACGCAATGACTCTTCCAACACTCCTACCATACAGTGCCGAGACGCTATTTTATCTTCTTGTGCTACATCGTCACCATAGATAACTGGCTTTACCATCTCCAGATACCAATCACAATAACTACCCCAGACAAACTGATAGGCAACACTGGCAGCATCATTAAAACGATACTCTTCTAAAGAACTAGCCACCTCTTTTTTAACCTGCTGCAACCTGGATAATATCCAGCGGTCTGCATATGAGTAATTTTTAATATCAGAATCAGCACCACAATTTTGTCCTTCACTATTCATCAAGACAAAACGGGTGGCGTTCCAAAGTTTATTACAGAAATTTCGGTATCCTTCGATTCTACCAAGGTCAAATTTAATATCTCTGCCTTGGGTGGCAAGACTTGCCATAGTAAAACGCAGGGCATCGGCTCCAAATGGTGGAATACCATCAGGAAACTCTTTTCTTGTGGCTTTTTCAATTTTTTCAGCAAGGTGAGGCTGCATCATATCCATGGTTCTTTTAGCAACCAAAGCATCTAGCTCAATACCATCAATAAGATCCAATGGGTCAAGGACATTACCCTTGGATTTACTCATTTTGTTACCTTCACTGTCTCGCACCAACCCGGTGATATAGACATCGTGAAACGGAACCTGTTTGGTAAACTTAAGGCCCATCATAGCCATTCTGGCAACCCAAAAGAAAATGATATCAAATGCAGTTACTAAAACATTTGTAGGGTAAAACTCTTCCATTTCTTGGGTTAGCTTAGGCCAACCAAGTGTGGCAAAAGGCCAAAGAGCCGAAGAAAACCAAGTATCAAGAACATCAGGGTCACGAGTTAAATTAACCGGACGACCGTAATGTTCTGCTGCCCACTCATAAACCTCTTCTTCACAATTGCAAACAAATAGATAACCATCAGGGCCATACCAAGCAGGTATTTGATGACCCCACCAGATCTGCCGTGATATGCACCAATCTTGAATATTTCTCATCCATTCAAAATAGGTTTTATCCCAGTTTGCAGGCACAAAACGAATGCGACCATCCTCAACCGCTTTTATAGCTTCCTCAGCTAAAGACGCTGTTTTTACATACCATTGATCAGTGAGATATGGCTCTATAATAGCTTTAGAACGATCCCCACGAGGAATCATTAATTTATGGGGTTCTATTTTTTCTAACAGGCCAGCTTCTTTTAGATCAGCAACAATTTTTTTTCTGGCATCAAAGCGATCCATTCCCCGGTATGCCTGGGGAGCATTATCATTAATTGTGGCATCGTCGGTAAAAATATTGATAACTTCAAGATCATGCCTACCACCAACTTCATTATCATTAAAATCATGAGCAGGAGTTATTTTCACACAGCCAGAGCCAAATTCTGGGTCTACATAATCGTCAGCAATAATTGGTATAGTCCGCCCTGTTAATGGAAGGGTTACCTCCTTACCATGTAGAGCTAAATAACGTTCATCTTTAGGGTGAACAGCAACGGCAGAGTCACCAAGCATGGTTTCAGGGCGAGTGGTAGCAACAATTAAAAAGCCAGATCCGTCAGCTAAGGGATAGCGCATGTGCCACATATGACCATCTTCTTGCTCTGATATTACCTCCAAATCAGAAACGGCTGTATGAAGTACCGGGTCCCAGTTGACCAGCCTTTTCCCCCGATATATTAAACCTTCATTATAAAGACGGACAAACTCTTCACGTACAGCATCGGACATCTGAGGGTCCATGGTAAATTTCTCACGGCTCCAATCGCAAGAGGCTCCTAAACGCCGGAGTTGCCTGACAATATTACCACCAGAGCTCTCTTTCCACTGCCAAACCCTCTCAATAAACCCTTCTCGACCAAGATCATGACGAGTTTTACCTTCAGCTTCTAACTGCCTCTCAACTACCATTTGGGTTGCAATACCAGCATGGTCAGTACCTACCTGCCATAGAGTCTGCTTGCCAAGCATTCT
>JADGBW010000159.1 GCA_015231305.1 Magnetococcales bacterium
GTTATTGACATGGTTTTGCCAAATATCTCTGAAGCAGGGTCTTTTATACCAATATAGTTATCCAGGCTTTTAGACATTTTTTGCACACCATCAAGCCCTTCTAAAATAGGCATGGTAAGAACGCATTGAGGCTCTTGTTTGGCGTTTTTTTGTAGTTCTCGCCCTACTAACAGGTTGAACGTCTGGTCAGTTCCGCCTAGTTCCACATCAGACTTTAAAGCTACTGAGTCGTATCCTTGAATTAAAGGGTAGAGAAACTCATGAACAGCTATAGGGCGGTTTTCTTTGTAGCGTTTAGAAAAATCATCTCTCTCCAACATTCTGGCAACTGTATGCTGAGATGCTAATTTAATAATATCAACAGAGCTCATTTTATCCATCCAGTCACTGTTGTAGACCACTTCAGTGGTGTCAGGGTCAAGAATGCGAAACACTTGTTCTTTATATGTTTCAGAATTAATGGCTATCTGCTCTTTAGATAATGGTTTTCTTGTCTCGTTTTTACCAGTAGGATCACCAATAAGGCTGGTAAAATCGCCTATTAAAAATAGAATATGATGGCCTAACTCTTGAAACTGGCGTAGTTTTTGAATTAACACTGTATGACCAAGGTGGAGATCTGGAGCGGTAGGGTCAAATCCTGCTTTGATACGAAGAGGCTTACCGCTTTCAATAGATTTAGCCAGTTTTTTTGCCAGCTCCTCTTCGGAGATTATATTTGAACTTCCACGGCGAATTATCGCCATTTGCTCTTCTACAGGTTTCATGTTTTTTTTGTCCAAGTTGATAGAATCGGCTAGCACAGATATTTTAAATACAAACTATTAAATTATAACATGGTTATGAACAAAAATGCATGGAGAGATGTTTAACATCTTTATTAAAAAACAACATTTTTATTGGTTAAGGATAGTGCTTTGAGTGATTCTTTAGTTGCAATAGGTTTAATATCTGGCACTTCAGCAGATGGAATTGATGCTGTGCTTATACGTAGTGATGGTGAAGAACAGCATGAGTTGTTGGCTTTTACCGAAAACCCCTACCCAAAAAGAGTACGAGATGATGTGCTTGCACTATACCACCCAGGCCCAAATGAGATAGACAGAATGGGTAAGTTAGATGCAGAGTTAGGAGAACTTTTTGCAAAAGCTGCTTTGGGGGTTTGTAAGTCAGCTGGCATCTCGCCATCCCAAGTAGATGTTATAGGCAGTCATGGTCAGACAATCCGCCATCGCCCACCAGATTTCACCCTGCAAATAGCCAATCCCGCTGTTATCTCTTCTATAACCGGAATTAAAACCATAGCAGATTTTCGTAGAGCAGACATGGCTTTAGGTGGCGAAGGCGCGCCTATGGTTCCTCTATTTCATAAAGCGGTTTTTAATACAAAAGGTAAAGCAACTGGGGTTCTAAATTTAGGTGGAATAGCAAATTTGACTATTCTTTCTAAGTCAGGTGAAATTCTTGTAGCAGGAGATACAGGGCCAGCTAGCACCTTGATTGATCTTTTAGTTGGAAAAATTGCAGGAGTTGAAGATGAAAAAGGGTTGTGTGATTTAGATGGATTAGGGGCAAAAGCTGGGCAGGTTGACGCCAAAGCTCTAGCTTGGTTGTTGCAGCATGAATATTTACAACGTCCATATCCTAAATCCACTGGTCGTGAGATGTTTGGTATTGAATATCTAAACGAATTTTTAGCTCTTTTCCCTGATATGGTTAGTAAAAATGGTTTGGCAACATTAACCTGTTTTACTGCTAAAACAATAGCAATGGCTTGTGAAGAGTTGTTTGCAAAAGAACAGTACAGGTTGGTTTCATGCGGTGGTGGTGCAAAAAACCCAACACTGTTATCTATGATTGCTCATGAACTACCAGAGGTAGAGATGGTTGTAAGCAGTGATTTAGGGGTGGATTCTGACTCTTTAGAAAGCCAATGTTTTGCTTGGTTTGCCATTAGAACATTAAAAGGTTTAACCTCATCTGTTCCCGAAGCAACAGGAGCTACAAAAGCAGCAATATTAGGAGCAGTTAACTATGCCTGATAGTTTTAACTAATTTAATAAACCTGCTACGGATGTTGTGAGAAAGAAAGAACAAAATGGTGTTCCTAGACCTTATCGTTGCAATCATCCATAATGGGTGGTTGGAATATAGAATATAAAAAAATTGGGGTTTTTGTGGGAATAGTTTCTGATAATCTACGTAACATCCGTGAGCAGATAAAATTAGCTTGTGAAAAGTCTGGACGCAATGCGCAAAGTGTACGTTTGGTGGCGGTATCAAAAACCAAACCAGCTTCGGCTGTTTTATCTGCATTAGCAGAAGGTCAAGATCTGTTTGGTGAAAACAGGGTGCAAGAGGCCAGGGATAAAATTCCACTGGTTGCAGATGGTAGTGATACCCAAGGTCGTGATGTGCAGTGGCATTTAATTGGCCCATTGCAGCGTAATAAAGTTAAAATTGCGGTAAAACTTTTTTCAATGGTGCATAGTGTGGACTCTGTCTCGCTAGCACAAGAGTTGAGCAAAAGAGCTTCAACTATCCGTCCTCTACCAATTTTGATCCAGGTAAATGTAGGAGGCGAGAAGCAAAAAAATGGCCTGCCTCCAGGTGACGTAATAGAAGCTGTTCACCAGATGGCCAACTTTGACGGTATAAAGATTAAGGGTTTGATGACTGTACCGCCTGTAACCCAAGATCCCCAAGGTGCTAGACCATTTTTTAAAGAGTTGGCAACTCTGGCTGCCACTATTAAAGGGTTGCAAATTTCAGGGGTGGAGATGACCGAGCTATCTATGGGTATGAGTCATGATTATATTGTGGCTGTGGAGGAGGGGGCGACCTTGGTTAGAGTCGGCAGTGCCCTGTTTGGTTCTAGACTTTAGACAGTCAGCAATTTGATCTTTATTGGTTAATGGCAACTCCTATGTTTTTTTATAATAAGAGGCGCACTATGAGACATTTTTTTTGCAATATTGCGTTGTTAATAAGCTTTATTTTCGTTTACACCCCTGCTTTGGCCGATGAAGTTGATGATCTGCTTAAAAAAGGGGCTAGCTCCTTGGTTGGTAAGGATATCGAAAAAGCTATTAACTATTTTAATTTAGCTTTGCAACCTGGTATTGCAACTAATCTCCAATTGGTCTCTGCCTATTCTGGTCTGTGTGCCAGTCGCTATAAAATCAGCCTGATTAAAAAAGACCAAAAATTAAACCTACAGGCTATTAACGATTGCGATCAGGCTCTTACTCTAAAATCAGACCAACAGTCAGTCTATCGTATGCGGGGCATTGCCTATCTTACTTACGGTAATTTTGAGAGGGCAGTTGCCGACCTAAATGTTGCCGTTGCTCTTAAACCTTCAGATTTTCTCTCAATACAAAACCGGGGTTTAGCAAAAGCTAGGCTAGGTTTATATGACGATGCCATTGTCGATTTTAACCGCGCAATAAAGTTAAAACCAACCCACCCTTGGGGTTTTTACAACCGTGGTCGAGTGCAAGCTATTTTATCTCGTTATGAGAAAGCTGTTGACGATTTTAGCGCATTCATACGTTTTAATCGTGATTTTCCTCTGGTCTATATGCACCGTGGCCGAAGCCAAATGCGTCTTGGGCACTACCAACAGGCTGTGGGTGATTTTTATGAGGCTATTCGTATTGAAAAAGTAGATAAATCACTAGCAATCGCTCACAAAGGTATTACTCTCTATCTTTTAGGTAGGTTTGATGAGGCACTTATTGATCTTGAAAAAATTATTACACTCAACCCCAAAGATATAGAGACTAGGTTCTGGCTCCATTTGGTTAGGGCAAGGCTTGGTTATCCTGCTAAAAATACTTTTGAAGAGAATGGCGGTATTATAAAAAGAAACACATGGGCTGGTGAAATGTCGGTCTATCTTTTGGGGCAGGGTGAGCCATATAAGGTTTTAGATATGGTACGGGCAACTAAAGATGAAGTTATCCGTGGTGAACGTGAGAGCTTGTCTGCCTTTATTTTTGGTGAGTGGGCAGCTGTAAATGGGGAAATTGAGAAGGCTCGCAAATGGTTTGAAATTATTGTTAATAAAAGTGGGCCAAAACCACCTTGGTTTCATGGTGCTCGTCAACAGTTAGAAAACCTGAAATTCCAAAAAGCACCTGTGCAAACAGCATCTGAACAGGCAGAGCTAGCAGAAAAAGTTGTTGCTGTATTTAAAAGAACCCAAGAAACAAATGATAAATTTATAGAAGAAGAAGAAAAAAGGCAGGAAAAAAGTTTAGAAGAAAAGAGAGATAAAGTTAAATTAACATTGCAACGGCATCTTACAAACCTGCCAAAAAAACAGGTATATATAAGTAAAGCTGAAACTATACAAAGCAAAGTAGCTGCAACTTCACAAAGTAAATATGTGTTTAAGATGGCCTCTTATGGCAAGCTGGCCAATGCAAAAAAAGCGTTAGAAGAAGCAAAGTTGATGGGGTATGAAGCTTATATTCAGAAAATTATGGTAAATGGTAAAAACTACCTGCGGGTGTGGGTTGGACCGTTTGACGATAAAGCCCAAGCTAATAGAGCGCGTGAAGTAATAAAAAAAGTACAAAGACGCTCCCCAGGAAAAGTTCGGCTTCGTTAGTTTGGCTTAAGTTATTAAAAATGTTTATCACTATGGAGCTGTAATTATGTTGACGAACAAAACCATTGCCTTTATTGGCGGTGGAAATATGGCCCAAGCCCTGCTAAAAGGGCTTTTAGATTTTGGTGTTGTTGCAGGCAACATTAAAGTTTGTGAGCCAAACTTACAAAAACAGAAGCAGATTATCCAACAGTATGCAGTTACAGTTTCTGGTAACTCTGCCGATGTAGTCACAGGGGTCGATGCTGTACTAATTGCAGTAAAGCCGGGTGTGGTCCCTTTGGTTTTAGCAGAAATTGCTCCTCTATTGGATAAAGATACGCTAATAATATCGATTGCAGCAGGAGTATCTATGGCTACCATTGCTGGAGAGTTAAAAAGTGGGCAACCCATAGTACGAGTTATGCCTAATACTCCTGCTTTAATTGGGGCCGGTATATCGGTAATATATGCTGATAAAGAATTACAAGAAGCAAAACTAGAATTAGCTCGTCAGATAATGGCTGCGGTCGGTGATGTGGATGAGGTAGCTGACGAGGCTTTACTAGATGGGGTAACGGCACTTTCAGGTTCTGGCCCTGCTTATATATATCTAATTGCAGAGGCGCTGTCTGATGGCGGGGTTTCTTGTGGTCTGCCAAGGCCATTGGCAGATAAGTTGGCAGTTAAAACATTAATAGGTTCCGCTAGGTTAATTGAAGAGAGTGGAGAGCACCCGGCAGTGTTAAAAAACCAAGTGACATCTCCTGGAGGCACAACCATAGCAGCTGTAGCACAGTTGGAACGCTCAGGTCTGAGAAGTGCTTTAATTGATGGGGTGAGAGCTGCTTGGCAGCGGAGTGTGGAGTTAAGTAAACAGTCCTAACCTGTAGTTTAAGAAATATCAGGGTTAGGTATGCAGTTAAAAGCATATTTTTTAGATTGATTTATGCAATGATAATTTGACTAGTTGGTAAAAAATAGAGGAAGTAAAAACATATGGGCATCCTTGGTTCTGTAGCAACTTTAGTAGAAATTGTTTTAGGGACGTATGTCTGGTTAATTGTCATTCGGGTGTTGCTCTCTTGGGTTAATCCAGATCCATACAACCCTATTGTGCAGTTATTAGTACGCTTTACTGACCCGGTTTTAATACCATTACGCAGGGTTATACCTTCAATAGGCGGTCTTGATCTCTCCCCCATTGTTGCTCTGTTTGGCATTCAAATGGTTGAGAGGTTATTGGTTACAATACTGCGTGGTGGTATAGGGGGTGGGGGAGGTTCAGCCATATTTGCAGAAATATTAGGGGTTGTTCATCTTCTTGGCACATTCTATTTATTAATTCTGTTTGTACGTTCAGGCTTTCACGCTTACTCTTGGTATACCTTCCGCAATGGTAAACGGTCAGGGCTTGATCTTCGTCACCCGGTAACAATATTTATTTTTCAAGCAACTGAGCCAGTGGTACTGCCGTTAAGGCGTTATATTCCTACAATTGCCAGGCTTGATATCTCTCCACTAGTAGCTGCTTTTATCTGTATGTTTTTACTTTCGTTTTTACAAGAGGTTATCTATTCTATTGCTATGCCCGGTGTGGGCGCAATGATGCACTAAATGGCTGATGTTGGACAGTGGCAGGGAGAAGACTGGCTGTTGGCAGTGCGGGTTCAACCCCGTTCTTCACGGGCAAAAGTCATTGGTATGCATGGCGATTTAGTAAAAATAGCTTTAACATCACCACCTGTAGATGGGGCCGCAAACAAGGCTCTATGTCAACTTATAGCCAAAGAGTTTGGGGTTGCAAAAGCTCGAGTGATAATTGTGAGGGGTCATAAAGCAAGAGAGAAGCAGGTGTGTGTCCAAGGAGCTAACAAAATAGCAGTTAAGGAGTTTTGTCAGCGGTATTCACTTGCTGTGTAGGTGACTGGGTGTATAGTGTCTGTATATGAGTTTTTTTACAACAGCCCCACAAAAGTGTAAGTGTATACTTTTGTGGGTCTGTTGAAATTTTAGTACAGTACTGGCAGGTTTTAACTAGATAGTCTCTTCAACCCAACTAAAAAGTTGCGATTTTGGCAAAGCACCAATTTTTGTAGCTTCAATGTTACCATTTTTAAAGATCATTAAAGTGGGAATACCTCTAACGCCATAACGGCCAGGCACGTTGGGGTTATGGTCTATATTGAGTTTGCAAATTTTAATTTTACCTTGGTATTTCTCAGCTAACTCGTCAAGAAAAGGACCAATTTGTTTACATGGACCGCACCATTCTGCCCAGAAATCCACTAATACAGGGGTTGTTGATTCAATAACATCTTTGTCAAAATCGGTATCAGAAGTTTGGTTGATAAATTCATTCATGGTGGAAAGATACTCCTTGCCAGATAAAAAACAGTTACTATATTTGTGCAAAATCTACTAGGTAGATAAACGGTAGTTATAAGTACGAGTTTGGGTTAAATCAAGTAATAAACCATTGGTATAAGCCAAAAAGACCTAAACCCAAAAGTTGGTTATAAACTGCCATAATACAGTTGATAAATCAATGGATTACATCACGAACTATATTGCTGCTTACCTCTCTAGGATAAGAGTTAGTAGCAGTTTGTCAAGATTTGGTAAATAAGATTATTAATTTGGTAAATAATAATTTTATTAAACAGGTGCGCAAGAGGTTTGACAAGCAATGGTATTCCCCATATAGTTTCGCTTCCCTTAAGCAAACAAGTAACACCACAAGCGCGGTTAGCTCAGCTGGATAGAGCGTTGGCCTCCGGAGCCAAAGGTCGAAGGTTCGAATCCTTCATCGCGCGCCAAATATTTTATATTGTTTCAGTGCAATTATCCGTATTTCAACACAACCATATTGGTCCTTGGAATTAATCTCAACACAGTCATACGAATAAAAAAATAAAAGCTTGCTTGCATCAAAGCAATGTTCAGACACTCTTTGCGCTGAAGCTTCAAGAGCACCACTGTTTCAGTGGCTCTAGTTAATGAGGCAAAAGCAGATAAAATGTGGACATTTGTTAGTAGTAAGGCGAATCATCTTTGCATCTGGCATGTTATTGAACGTCTGTACAGATCTTATATTAAGATGACCTTGAAATTAAGGCAGTCAAATTATATAAATGGACGTTAGGCAACCGTAAATTTTATTGAGGTGATATAATGAGGGAAATTTCAAAAGGACTTATCGAATGGGATGATAGATGGCTAGTTGGGGTAGATGCAATTGATAAGGACCACAAGAGACTCATTGATTTAATTAATGAACTGTTTACATCTAAGTACCGAGCTTATGGTTTTAAAGATATTCGCCAAAATGCTCAGCATCTTATGGATTATACGAATTACCATTTTGAACGTGAAGAACAGCTTATGAAGAAGGCGAACTATCCAGGACTTAAAGATCAAATCGTTGGACATAGGAAAATGCAGCAGCAGGCGGCTGAGATAATCAATGATATTGACGACAGAGAAAATCATCACCTTAAGTTCACCAATGAGGCTGAGAGCCTGTTACGTGATTGGTTGATCGAGCATATTGTCGATAGCGATACTCAGATAAGCAAATATCTGGAAAAACATAAGATAATTGTCTTGGAGATGTAAAATACTCAAAATATCAAAATGCACAAAACAAACTGTTTATTGAGATATTAAAATAATATCACTTTGGCTAAAACCTGTATTAACTCGCTTTCTACCAATTATGAATGGGGAGCGGTTAACTACGGTGCTGGAGAAACCATTCTCTTGGAGCTGGGCAGCACAAATCTCTTTTACTATCTGCAACATACAGATAATAAAAGAGCCAGGTTCTTAACTGGTATGTGCTGCTCTTTGAATCCGTGCTCTCACTTTTTTTAAGATTATTT
>JADGBW010000160.1 GCA_015231305.1 Magnetococcales bacterium
TTTTTGGCGAGCATGGGCAAAAAAAACCGGTCATGAAATACGCTTTTATATGAGTGACTGGCTTGGGACCATCAAAGCTATAAAACAGGGTGAAGCTGATATTCACTCTGGTATATTCATGAATAAAGAACGTAAAGGTTTTTTAGATTTTTCCAATCCTATATATCAAGTCAACTCCAGCTTTTATTACAAACAGTTAAGCTCTCTTCCCAAAGACCCCAACAATTTCGGGCTTAGGCGAATAGCCGTAGTTTTAAACAGCCATCAAGAAAGCGCACTACTTATAAATTATCCTAAACTAAATTTGGTTGCCTACCCTAATATGCTTTCAGCTTTAGAGGCTTTAAAAAAAGATAAAGTTGATGCTGTTATAGGTGAAGACTTGGCCATAGATGTTCTTCTTGATGATCTTGGTTGGGTTGGTGAAATTATTGCAGCTGACAAACCTTTGTTTTCTAATGTTATTTATGGAGCTGTAAATACTAAAAATAAAAATTTAATAAAAAGAATAAACCTAGGACTAAATGCAATATCCAATGATGAAAGAAGCAAAATTGAAGGAAAATGGGTTAAAAACCCTAAAAGAAGAATATTTAATACATTATCTCAAGAGAAATCTGGAGAGATAAACCTAACTATAAATGAGAGGGCATGGTTAGAATCTCACCCAAATATTCGGCTGGGTGTTGATCCTGCTTGGCCCCCATATGATTTTGTTGATAGTCAGGGTAAGCATTCTGGATTATCTGCTAGCATACTTAATAAACTAGAGAAAATTCTTGGTATTTCAATAGACTTACAAGAAAATTTAACTTGGCCCAAAGCTCTTGATGGTGCTAAAAACCGTTCAATTGATATTATCTCATTATGTACTCCTACCCCTGATAGAAAAAAATATTTACTATTCTCAGAACCTGTAGCAACAGTACCATGGGTTATAGCAACTAGAAAAAACTATCAATTAGACAATGGGTTAAAGTCTCTTTTTGATAAGAGGGTATTGGTTGCTCAGGGGTATGGAGTAATTTCTCAATTACGCAAAAACTATCCTAAGTTGGATTTTAAAGAAGTTGCCACACCTCTTGTAGCAATGAAGCAGGTATCACTTAATCAGGCAGATGCCTATATTGGTTATTTAGGGTCTGTAACCCACATTATTAGAGACAAAGCACTATTTAACCTTCATGTTGCAGCACCAACCGGTTTTGCTGCAAAAAATCTATCAATTTGTATACGCTCTGATTGGCCAGAGTTGCTAACCCTCATTAACAAGGGGCTAGCCTCTATACCCCGTATGGAACTCGAAGCACTAACAGACCATTGGGTACCAAGGGATTATAGTCAGTCAGATACTATAAACATTGGCCTTAGTAAAAAAGAGAAAGAGTGGCTTGCTAATAATAGGATAATAGAAATTGGTGTAGATGGCAAAAAGCCACCTATGGATTATATAAACAATACTGGAACACACTCCGGTATTGTTGCAGACTATCTTAAGCTTTTAGGCGAACGGCTGGGCATTATCTTTAAACCCCAGAAAAGCCCAACATTTAATGGCATGTTAAAAAAAGTTGAATCTGGAGAGTTAATAGCTGGAGCTACTATTTCAAAAAACAGTGAAAGAGAAAAATACTTAAACTTTACAGATCCTTATTTTAATGTACGTTATGCTATTTTAACAAATAATAAAAATGAAAGTATAAAAAGCTTAGAAGATTTAGATGGTCATACAGTAGCTATTGAAATTGGCTATAGGTTAGTTGAACAGCTCAAGAAAAATAATCCTAAAATTAGAATTATTCAGGTTAAAGATACTCAAAAAGCCTTAAAAATGGTCTCATGGGGACAGGCTGACGCTTATGTTGGCAATCAGATGGTAGCCTCATGGATAAGTAACAAAGAGCAACTAACAAACTTAAAATTTGTTTCTGATGCTGGTTTTCCCACTAACGCTAAACATTTCGCTGTTCACAAAGACCCAAAATTGTTACCTCTTGTGGGTATTATCAATAAAGGGCTGGCAACTATAACTGAAAAAGATAGAGACGAAATAGTAAAACGTTGGATTAACTTTGCTGATTCACTACCAAAGCAAACCAATATAAATGCTAAAATAGTTGACCAATACAGTTCTGAATACCAGCAAGATACTGACATTACATGGTTAGTAGTGGGAGGAGTATTAATATTCTTTTTGCTGCTTTTACTTACTATTCTTTTACCTAGAATGGTAACAGATGAAAACCTGGCAAGGCAGCTTTGTAACACTAAATTTAGAACCATATCACTAATAGCAACAAGTGTTATGGTGGTGCTAGTAGCTGCATTGGTATGGCGAGCTTTAGAACAAAACCGTAGTGCCACCCTTAATACTATTAAAGGAGACCTTAGTGTTGTACTCAACAGTACTAAGGAAAGATTAGATTATTGGGTTCAAGATAGGCAAAACTTCTTACTGCGTTTAGGTCGTGACCCAGAATTAGTCAGTATAACAAAGCGTCTTTTAAAAATTACTCCTAAAGCAGATATTCTTAAAAACTCAACTCCATTAAAAGAGGCGCGGGCATTTTTTGTTAAAAATGAGAAAGAGTTTGGTAAAATTGGTTTTTTCATAATAAATGAAGATAATATTAGTGTAGGCTCTGGAAGAGATTCCAACCTTGGTACTGTAAATTTAATTGCCCAACAAAAACCTGACTTACTAGAGCTTGCCTTTAAAGGCCACCCGGTTTTCATTCCGCCTATACGCTCTGATGTTGATATAAAAATATCAGATAAAAAATCTAATAAAATTATCAAAAAACCATTAACTATGTTTTTTGCAGTACCTATTAGAGATTTTGATGGATCAGTACTAGCAGTAATGACACAGCGATTGCTCCCCTATGGGCATCTCTCTAAACTTATGCAAGCCGGAAGAATTGGAAAGTCTGGAGAGAGTTACATAATAAACCGAGAAGGAGTATTGCTTACTAGCAGCAGGTTTAAGCAGCAACTCTATGGTATAAATCTTCTTAAAAAAGGTGAAAATGAGCATGAAAAAGTTGTAATACGTGACCCCGGTGGCAACCTTATTCAAGGTTATAAACCCAAACTCTCCCCATCAAAGCAACCACTTACACGTATGGCAGAAGATGTTATTAAAGCTAGTAAAAATAACATTAAAAACGGTGAGCTACTTGAACATAGTGAGATAGTAGTTGACGTTAATGGCTATCGAGATTATCGAGGAGTTACAGTTTTTGGTGCTTGGCTTTGGAATTACCATCTGGGTTTTGGCATTACAACTGAAATTGATGAATCAGAGGCAATGGCAGGCTATGACAGCCTACGCCTAAGTTTATTGATAATAACAGGTTTAACACTGTTTATTACAGTTATGGCTATACTTTTAACTGTAAGGCTTGGAGAACGAGCAGCAAGTGCAATGCGCAGTGCAAATGATGAACTTGAGGATAGGGTTAAAGAGAGAACCCGGGCTTTGAGTGATTCAGAAAAACGTATTCGCAGTATTATCAACAATGCAGCAGATGGAATTATTGTCATAAACTACAGAGGTATAATACAAGAATTTAGCCCAGCTGCTGAGCGTATTTTTGGTTATAATCGCCATGAGGCTGTTGGTAAAAACGTTAAAATGTTAATGGGTGAACCCTACCATAGCCAACATGACGGCTATTTAAAAAGATATTTAGATGGCAATGCACCACAAGTTATTGGTTTAAATCGTGAGGTTGTAGGTCGTCGTAAAGATGGAACTAGCTTTCCTATGGACCTTTCTGTTGGCGAGGCTATATTAGGTAAAGAGCATGTTTTTACTGGCATGGTAAGAGACGTTACCCATCGTAAAGAGGCTGAAACTCTACTAAAAGAGAGCCAGGAACGCCAAGAACTAGCATTAAAAGGTGGGGAGTTGGGTTTTTGGGATGTATGTTTAGATACTGGTTTGACTGTCGTAAACAAAAGATATACTGAAATATTTGGTTTTCCAGCTGATAATCTAGAGCTAAATCGTGATGAATGGATGCAGCGTATACATCCCGAAGATAAACAAGTTGTTTTAGATATTGGCAAACGGTATCGCAGTGGAGAGACTTCCGTTTATGAGGTAGAGTTTCGGGTGATTACCCCTGAAGGTGATACACGCTGGGTTATCTCAAAAGGTGCTGTTGTTGAGAGGTCAGAAGATGGAATTATCTACCGTATGGTTGGCACTGTCCAAGATATATCTGAACGAAAACAAGTAGAAAAAGTATTAGCAAAAGCTAAAGAAGTTGCTGAAGATGCTACTAAGGCAAAGTCTGACTTTTTGGCTAATATGAGTCACGAAATACGCACACCTATGAATGCAATTATAGGCATGTCGCACCTTGCATTACAGACCGACTTAAACCGTAAACAGAGTGATTATATTAATAAAATCAGTAATGCAGCCAACGCCCTTTTAGGAATTATAAATGATATATTAGATTTTTCAAAAATTGAGGCTGGTAAAATGGATATGGAAGAGACTCCATTCCATTTAAGTGAGGTACTTGAAAACCTAGCAAACATAATAAGCGTTAAAGTACGTGAAAAAAATCTGGAACTACTAATAGCTAGCGACCCTATGGCTCCTAATGGTCTACTTGGAGACCCCCTACGCTTAGGGCAAATTTTAATTAACTTAGCAAATAACGCTGTTAAATTTACCAATAGTGGCGAAATTGTTGTTCGGGTAGAGTTAAAAGAGCTTCAAGATACAAGAGTTACACTGCTATTCTCTATCACAGATAGTGGCATAGGCATGACAGAAGAACAGGTTGGAAAACTGTTTAAATCCTTTAGCCAAGCTGATGCTTCTACCACAAGAAAATATGGTGGCACTGGTCTAGGGCTTACTATCAGTAAAAAATTAACTGAAATGATGGGCGGTAAAATTTGGGTAGAGAGCATACCTGATGTTGGGAGCTCCTTTAAATTTACTGCTAATTTTGGTCTCACCAATGAAATTGCATCATCATGTGCTATTCCTGATGTAGATCTAAGGGGTATTAAAGTACTGGTTGTTGATGATAGCTCTATTGCCAGAGAGATTTTACAACTATTAGCTCAAAGCCTATCGTTTAGTGTAGAACTTGCTCCAAGTGGTGAAGAAGCGTTGGAGTTAATCCGTAAGGCTGATGGAGACGGTAAACCATACAAGTTAATTTTAATGGACTGGAAAATGTCTGGTTTAGATGGTGTTGAAACCAGTAAAAAAATAAAGGCGGATACATCTCTTAATAACCAACCAAAAGTTGTTATGGTCACATCCTATGATAAGGATGAGTTACTGCAAAATATTCAAGATAACAGTGTAGATGGCTTTTTATCTAAACCAGTTACACCTTCTACTCTTATGGATGCAGCAATGGTTGCTCTTGGTTATGAAGAGAAACCAAACTTAGATGCTAATGATGGCAGCTTGGGTCTAGAAGCTGTTAAAAATATACGTGGGGCAAAAATATTATTGGTAGAAGATAATGAGATCAACCAACAAGTAGCACAAGAGTTACTAGAATTAGCACAACTAGTTGTAGAAGTGGCAGAAAATGGTCAAATAGCAGTAGAAAAAATAAAAGCTACTACTTTTGATGCGGTATTAATGGACATTCAAATGCCTGTAATGGACGGTTATTCTGCAACGAAAGAGATCCGCAAAGACCCTGCATTTAATGACATCCCAATTTTAGCTATGACAGCAAATGCAATGGCTGGAGATAGGGCAAAATGTTTAGATGCAGGTATGAATGATCATGTTTCTAAACCTATTAGCCCTAAAGATTTGTACCAAGCTTTAGCTAGTTGGGTAAAACCCGGTAACAGAGAAGTACCTATTGAATTATTAGCAAAAAATGTTCATGAGGTTGATTCACAAGAGCAACTACCTGACTTACCAGGTTTTGATGTAAAACATGCAGTTATGCGTGTTGGTGGTAGTATTAAGTCATATATAAAACTGCTGGGCAAGGTTAGAGCAAGCGAAGAAGACTTTGTAGAGAGAGTTAATGTTCTTATTGAAAAACAAGACATTAAAAGTGCTGTACGGGCTGCACACACTTTAAAAGGAGTGTCAGGAAACATTGGGGCTGTACAATTACAAAAGCTTGCAGCTCAGCTTGAAACAGCCTTAAATGATTTTAAAGACAAAGCTAGTGTTGAAGCTCTAATTTTAAATGTTGGTGAAACATTGTTAAGTACACTTACAACTATAGATCAAGTTTTAGTAGACAACAAATTGGTTATCAAAGATAAAGAGCCTAAATCTAGTGGTGTTAACCTGCTTCCATTGTTGGAAGAGATAGCCCAACAAATAGATAATTTTGACTCGACAGCAGAAGAGAGTGTAGAAAAGGTTCTGGACACATTGCCTTCTAATGAGTTAAGAGCAGACATTATTAATTTACAAAAATTGTTAGCAGAATATGATTTTGATGGTGCATCAGAGCAGTTGCAAGATCTACTCGCAAAAGTTAAACAAAATAGTTAGATATTTTTTATAAATTAAATGAGTTAAATATGGTGCTGATGTATGAATAACACATTATCAAAATCGACCATCTTAGCTGTTGACGATACACCAGCTAACCTTGATGTGGTTAAAGGTATATTGTCTGATGAATATCTTGTGCAGGCAGCTATCAATGGAAAAATGGCTTTAAAAATTATTGAGAAGAAAAAACCAGATTTAATACTACTGGATATAATGATGCCAGATATGGACGGGTATGAAGTTTGCCAGCGTATAAAAGAAAATGCAGAATTTCAAGATATCCCAATAGTTTTTTTAACTGCTAAAACAGAGGTTGATGATGAAATTAAGGGGCTTGAACATGGTGCGGTAGATTATATAACCAAGCCAATAAGTGCGCCTATATTAAAAGCAAGGGTAAAGACCCACTTAGCACTGCGAGAAGCAACTCAAAAATTAGATCAACACAACAAGCAGCTAATGCATGAAAGAGAGATAATTGAAAAAATTATCATTAAAATGCGTAGTGCAGATATTTTTGATGAAAGAAATATACGCCATTTAATTTCACCAGTAGAGGTAACTGCTGGTGATATTCTGCTCTCTGTGTTTACCCCTGACGGACGACAACTAGTTTTATTGGGCGATTTTACAGGGCATGGACTTACATCTGCTATTGGTGGGCCTCTTGTTACATATATTCTTCATACTTTTGCAAAGAAAAATGCAAATGGTGCAGATATTCTTCAAGAGATAAATATCCAGCTTTGTGACCGTTTACCAGTAGGGTTGTTTTTTGCTGCAATACTTTTTGAAATATCACCTCAAAAAGATACCGCAAATATTTTTAACTCTGCCATGGCCGAGGTTTTATTAATTAATAATGGTACTATCAAAGATAGATTTGCCTCTAACATGTTACCTTTTGGTATTACTAAGGATCTTGAAATAGCAAGTAAAAAATCGGTTGTTAACTTACAAAAAGAAGACCGCCTTATGGCTTTTTCTGATGGCATTGTTGAAGCCTCCAACAAAAACGGTGATATGTTTGGTATTGAACCACTAGAAGAGTTTCTTAAGCAGGCAACAACTCATAATTTACCTTTAATTGATTTGTTAACAATACTAAATGAATTTGTCGGCTCTACGAGCCATAATGATGATATCACTTTGGTAGAAGTAACCATTTAACCAAGATACTACAGTTGGGCATACTTTAATGGTGCAATATATTTATTTGTCCGGTTAATAAATAAAATTCGAACTCACCTTGTAGGTGGTGCTCTATTTTATTGTTTTCTAGGTGAATATAAAGGTTGTACCCTAGAAATACTAATATTTCACTAACCTAGGTATAACCTTTGAGTTTATAACAATGCATGCAAAAGATAAAAACGATAATCAACACTCAATGCATGGGAACAGTTGGGAAGCTATCGACCCGCATGATAAAACTGCCAAGCAAGTTGACCTACAAGATATAAATAAAACAAAATACCTTTTTAAAGCGGCTTTAATTGGAACCGCAACTATTTCACTGGTATTTATAATCATTATTTTTGGCTGGTTGACCTACTCCCGTATTGCAAACCTGCAAAATGATTGGAAAGTTTTTTCAAAAGATGCATCCGAACGAACCCAGATACTATTTCATCTAAAATCTGCTCTTGGCTATGGCGGTTTTATACATAACTTTAAAAACTATGTCATGCGCCAGGAACCACACCTGGTAAAAAAAATTCAGCACGATCTAGACCTTTTTTATACCCACATTGATAACTACGAAAAATTTTCTATGACCGACCAAGAACTAAAAGCTATTGGTCAGGTTCGCGCTGTAATTGATACTTATGCTGAAGCTTTTTATCGTGCCCAAAGGTTAATAAATAAGGGAATAACTCCACAAGAACTAGATAAAAATGTAAGAATTGATGATAA